>PWUP01000112.1 GCA_003562535.1 Gammaproteobacteria bacterium
ACAGTGCCGATCCGTCCAATCCAGCATGGGAGCCACACAGAAGCGCCAGGGGCTGTAATCATGCGGTTCCGCCAGCCCTGTTGGCCTTTCAGTCATCTCTGATTGGTACTGTTGCTGACTCATTAATCAATATAAATCCTGAAACCGTTCCTAAAACCATAAAAAACTATTTTTCCATGATACGCAAGCCGAACCGTGTTGCTTGCGGTTCGCGGGTTGGAATCGCGCCGCACAAGACAATCATGAACTCAATGCTTGGTATATAGCCATTCAAGCGGAGAATCAGTAGCGGCATCAGGGGGGCACATTCAACCCCCTTGGTTAGCCGACCCTTCACCTCCCTGTGACTGGATTCCGCCAGTCCATGGTGGAATGACGGCATGGAAACCCGAGGTATGCCCACCCCGTCGTGCGGGGAGCCCTTGGCGCTAACTTAATAGCCGTGACGCAAGAGCGTGGGAACGAGTGATATGATTTATCCTCAATACCGTCTAAGGCTGCCGAGCGTTGGGTTCGTGCTATCGATGCGGCAGATTGGGGGTCATGGTATGATTAAGCTCAATGCGTATTGCACCGCCCAATGGGATGTCGCACTACCTCAAGGTTTACGATCAACGTAGTCTGCGGTCAATCGCACATTGCCCACAGCATTAAGAAGATTTTTATGAACAAGCGCTTAATCATCATGCTCACCTTTGCCGGACTGCTGTTTGGCGGTATTTTTGGCTTTAAGTGGTTTGGCAATTACATGATGAACCAGTTTTTTGACGGCATGGAGCCTGATCCGGCGACCATTACCGTGAGCACGGCACGCGAGATGGAATGGACACCCACCACCCAAGCCGTCGGCACGTTCCGGGCGATTAATGGCACTGAACTCAGCACTGAGGTCGGCGGCATTGTCCGTGCCATTCATTTTCAAAGCGGCCAACGGGTCAGTCGTGGTGACGATCTGTTAGCCTTAGATACCGAAGCCGATGAAGCCGAACTGGAGCAATTCGAAGCGGCACTGCGTTTAGCCGAACTGGAATTGGCGCGGCAACAGCGGTTGCTGGCGCAAAATTCGGTTTCGGAGGCGGAAGTCGAGCGTCGAGTCAGCGAAGTCGAACAAGCACGCGCTCAAGTTGCCGCTCAGAACGCGCGGATTCGCCAAAAAATCATCCGTGCCCCGTTTGACGGCGTGGTCGGTATCCGCCAAGTTGATCTGGGTCAGTACCTGTCCCCTGGCACCCCGGTGGTGAGTTTGCAGGCGCTTGACCCCATTCATTTGAATTTCACCCTACCCGAACGGCGACTGGCCCAAGTACGCAACGGGGCGGAACTTCAGGTACGGGTAGATAGCTACGCCGCTGACACCTTCAGCGGCACCATTACCGCGCTCGAACCCCGCATCCGCGAAAGCACCCGAACTTTTGAGGTGCAATCCACCCTCGATAACCCCGACGAAAAATTACGCCCGGGTATGTTCGGTCGAGTGGAATTGAGTCTGGGTGAACCACAAACCCTAGTCGTCGTACCACAAACCGCCATTCGTTTCAGCACCTATGGCAACTCCGTATTTGTGCTCGATGAACAAGACGGGGAGCCGATAGTCATTCAGCGGTTTGTCCGCACCGGACCGACACGCGGCGATCTGATTGCCATTACAGAGGGGGTGGATGCCGGTCAGCAGGTGGCCAGCTCCGGTCTGCTGAAATTACAAAACCAGGCACGGGTGAAGATTGATACCGAGCCGGATGCTCGTCCCAGCGAGGATGCCGACCCCCGCCCCGCAAACCGCTAGGATTGCTGACCAATGCGTTTTACTGATGTCTTTATTCGCAAGCCCGTGCTGGCCAGCGTGGTCAGTCTGTTTATTGTCTTACTGGGGCTGCGGGCGGTGTTTGATCTCAACGTCCGCCAGTTTCCGGAAATTCAAAATGCCGTAGTCACAGTCACCACGGCCTATATCGGTGCCGATGCCGATTTAATCCAAGGCTTTATCACCACACCGCTGGAGCGCGAGGTCGCCCAAGCCGAGGGGATTGATTATTTAGTCTCCAGCTCAGTCTCCGGTGTCAGTGTCATTGAAGCGTATCTGCGCCTGGACGCTAATCCCAATAATGTCCTGACCGAGATCGCCTCCCAGGTGAACAAACTGCGCTCGGAATTACCACAAGGCGCTGAAGATCCCGTGGTGGAACTGTCTGTGGGCGAGCAAATCGCGGCTATGTATCTGGCCTTCTACAGCGATATTCTCAATGATAATCAGATCACTGATTATCTGATCCGCGAAGTCGAGCCGCAACTGGCCACCATCCCGGGTGTGCAACAAGCAGAAATTCTCGGCACGGGAACCTTTGCCATGCGTCTATGGCTGGACCCAAAACGCATGGCCTCGTTAAACATCACTGGTGCGGATGTGCGCCAAGCCTTGGCGGCCAATAATGTCTTATCGGCAGTAGGCAGCACCAAAGGGCAGATGGTCGGGATCAATCTCACCGCCGATACCGATTTGCAAACGGTCGAGCAGTTTGAGCGTCTGGTGGTGCGCAGTGAAAACGGGGCATTGGTGCGGCTGGAGGATATTGCCATCGTCGAGCTAGGTTCACAAAGCTATGACTCCTCAGTGAGTTTTAACGGTCTCAACGCCACGTTTATCGGGGTCGAAGTCGCTCCCGATGCTAATGCCTTGGACGTGATTGCCGAGGTTCACACGACGTGGAATGAGATCATTATTCCGCAACTCCCGGAAGGCTTACAGGCCGATATTTCCTACGATTCCACCGAGTACATCC
>PWUP01000270.1 GCA_003562535.1 Gammaproteobacteria bacterium
TGAAATCCGAACCCAGCGATTACAGCATTGAGGATCTGGCCGCCGAGCCGGATCAGACCACCCATTGGGATGGGGTGCGCAATTATCAGGCGCGCAATATGTTGCGTGATGATATGCAGGTTGGAGATCAGGTATTATTTTATCATTCCAACACCAAGCCGCCGGGCGTGGTCGGTGTGGCCGAAGTTGTGCGCAGCGGCTACCCGGATTACACCGCGTTCGATCCGCATAATAAGCACTATGACCCGAGTAGCGACCCTGATAATCCGCGCTGGTTTATGGTGGATATTCGCTTACAGCGCCAGCTCAAGCGCTTAATTACCTTAGAGGAACTGAAAGCCCATCCGGGACTGAAGGAGTTGCCCCTGGTTCGGCGCGGCAACCGGCTGTCCGTCATGCCAGTCACCGCACCACAATGGGCGCTGATTTTAGATTTAGAATGATTAGCCACCATTCGCCAAGAATAGCTGATACGCTGGATTATCGGCCTCACGCCAGAACGCATAATCAATTTTTTTGAAATAACGCTCTAACTTAGCGCGTTCCCTTTCGGGTACCTGGATGCCGGCCAGTACCCGCCCAAAGGCGGAGCCGTGGTTGCGGTAGTGAAACAGGCTGATATTCCACGGGCCAAGCCCCTGCAAGAATTTCAGCAAGGCACCGGGGCGCTCAGGAAATTCAAACCGATACAGGACTTCGTCCTCTAGGCCATGTGTCCGACCACCGACCATATAGCGCACATGCAGCTTGGCCATTTCATTATCGCTCATGTCTACCACGGCGTACTTGGCGTCTTTAAGGCGCTCAATCAGCGCCAGCCGTTCCTCCAGACCACCGCTGAACTCCAAACCGACAAAAATATGCGCTTGTGCATGATGATTAGCATAGCGGTAATTAAATTCAGTAATATTGCGTTTGCCAATGAGTTCACAGAAATCGCGGAAACTTCCTGGTTGTTCGGGGATGGTGACCGCCAGCAAGGCTTCACGGTGTTCACCGAGTTCGGCGCGTTCGGCCACATGGCGGAGTCGGTCGAAATTGATATTCGCCCCGCAGTTAATCGTCACCAAATGGGCATCGCGCCGCCCTTCACGGGCAACGTATTTTTTTAATCCAGCAATTCCTAAAGCGCCTGCCGGTTCGGCAATGGCGCGGGTGTCGTCGTAAATGTCCTTGATGGCGGCACAGATTTCATCGGTACTGACCCGAATGATCTCATCCACGGTTTTACGCGCAAGCCGGAACGTCTCTTTGCCCACTTGTTTAACCGCCACCCCATCAGCGAAGATGCCGACTTGATCCAAAATCACCCGTTTATTTTTTCGTAATGATTCATACATGCTGGCGGCATCGTAGGGTTCGACGCCGATGATTTTAATATCCGGGCGCAGTTGTTTGACGCAGGCACCAATCCCGGCAATCAAACCGCCGCCACCGACGGCGACAAAAATCGCTTCCAGCGGTTTAGGATGCTGGCGGAGAATTTCTAATCCAATAGTGCCTTGTCCGGCAATGACATCAGGATCATCAAAGGGATGGACAAACGTCAGGTGGTGTTCCGCTTGCAGCTTCATAGCGTGTTGATAGGCTTCATCGAAATTATCCCCATACAGGACAATTTCACCACCACGGGCGCGCACCGCTTCAACTTTAATCGCCGGAGTGGTTTCCGGCATGACGATGACGGCGCGAATCCCTAAGGCATGTCCGGCCAGCGCCACCCCTTGGGCGTGATTACCGGCTGAAGCACAGATGACCCCGCGAGCGGCGGCTTCGGCATCGAGATTGGCGATTTTGTTATACGCTCCGCGCAGTTTGAACGAGAACACCGGTTGCAGGTCTTCTCGTTTTAAGCGGATGCGGTTGCCCAGTCGCTGCGACAGACGCGGTAATAAATCCAGTGGGGTTTCGCTAGCGACATCATAGACGCGGGCGGTGAGTATTTTATTGAGGTATTTTTGCATACTGTTCCAATGTGTGCGTGATCGGGCGGGCGGTCTGCTAAAGTAAGGTATTTTACAATGTGTCGCGGTAATAATCTTGGACGAGGTGATGATAATGAGTACGGATCAACATAAACAACGGGCGGCTGAAGCGGCATTGAGGTTTGTCGAGGCGGGCAGTGTGATCGGTATCGGCACTGGCTCAACGGTGAATCATTTTATCGACGCTTTGGCGCGCTCTGACATTAACATTGAGGGTGCGGTTTCCAGCTCTGAGGCCACAACGCATTGGCTTAAGGCGGTCGGTATTCGGGTGTTAGAGCTGAACACGACGGGCAATTTACCCCTGTATGTGGATGGAGCGGATGAGGCCAACCGACTGTTACAACTGATCAAAGGCGGTGGCGGGGCGTTGACGCGGGAAAAAATCATCGCCGCTGCCAGCCAGCGGTTTGTGTGCATTGCTGACCGCGCCAAGCTGGTCGAGCGTCTGGGCGAGTTTCCCTTGCCAATTGAAGTGATCCCCATGGCGCGCAGTTTTGTCGCTCGGCAACTGGTCAAACTCGGCGGTCAGCCGGAGCTGCGAGCGGATTTTACCACTGATAATGGCAACCAGATTCTTGATGTCCGCAACCTGCCGCTGCAAGAACCCATTAAACTTGAAACCGAATTAAGTTTGATTCCAGGCGTGGTAACGGTCGGGTTATTTGCCCGCCGAGGGGCTGATGTATTGTTATTAGGCGATAGCACTGGGGTGCAGGAAATTCGCCCTTAAACGCACAACGGGTGCCCAAAGGCACCCGTTAAATTGCCATCAACTGAGGACA
>PWUP01000156.1 GCA_003562535.1 Gammaproteobacteria bacterium
CGACATCTTCCTCGGCACCGGCCTCGGCCCGCGCAGCTACGCCATCATCGAGCAGGGCATGATCTCACGCCTGATCGAGGCCCGCCCCGAGGAACTGCGTGTCTACCTGGAAGAGGCCGCCGGCATCTCCAAATACAAAGAGCGCCGCCGCGAAACCGAAAATCGCATTCGCCACACTCGGGAAAATCTGGAACGCCTGGAGGATGTCCGCGACGAGGTGGGTCGGCAAGCCGCCAAGCTGACCCGTCAGGCGGAAGTGGCCGAGCGCTACCAGACTCTGGCGGCTGAACGACGCCAGCGGCGTGCTGAATTGCTCATCCTGCGTCTGCGGGCGCTGGAACAACGCCTGCAACAGGACAGCCAGGCGCTGGCTGAGGCCGAGGCCTTGCTGGAACAACGCCATGCCCAGGCGCAAAAGACAGAAACGGCCGCTGAAGGTCTGCGCCACCAGCGTCTGGATCTGGAAGCAACCCTGCAACAGGCCCAGGATCAACACTACGATGCCACCTCTGCCGTGTCGCGTCTGGAGCAGTCCATTCAACACGCCGAGGCGGAACTGGCACGCGAGACCCAGGAACAGGCGAGTTTGCAGCAACGCCTGCGTCAGGCGGAGGCAGAACAAATAGCCGTCGCAGAACGCCTGCAGACCGCTGCCGCCACCATCGCCGAACAGGAAATGGCTGCAGAACTGGCGGAATCGCAGTGGCTGGAGGTCGAGGCCTTGTTGGAATCTGCCACTGCCGCCCTGGATGAGGCCCGCGAGGCCCGCAGCCAATGGCAGCAGGATTTGGCAAAACCCCAGCAAACCGCGCAATTAGCGCGAGCACGCATGGATCACGCTGACAGCCTGTTACAGCGCGCCCGGCAACGCCAGCAACGTCTACGCGATGAGCAGGCGACCTTACCCACGCATGATCTGGCCCTGGAGCTGGAACAGGCCGAGACCGCCTGGACCCTGGCTGAGGAGTCACAGGCTCGCCTGATTGAGGAACAACAAACCGTGCGTGAGTCTGTGCGCCAGCATCGTCAAGATGTCCAGGACGCACAGGCCCAAGGTCATGCGCTGGAACGTCAGGTCCGCGAGATCGCCGGACAACTGGCGGGTCTGAAGATCCTGCCGGGCCTGGATGAGGACGCTGAGCGCACGGCCCTGACCACCTGGGCGCAACAGCATGGTCTGGATCTGCAGCAGCGTCTGATCAACCATATCGAGGTCGAGGCCGGTTGGGAGCAGGCTGCCGAAGTGGTGCTTGGCCACTGGTTCGAGGCCTTACCGTATGCCCAGGCCACCACACTCACCACATTGCCCGAGGCGGCCTTGCGCGTCCTCGATCCGCAACCGCCAACGGCCCTGGTTGCGGACTCCACCTACCTGGCGGCCAAGATCAAGGCCCCGGCAGTCCTGCAGTCCTGGTTGTGCAAGATCCGGGTTGCGGATGATCTGGCTGCAGCGCAGGCCCAATTACCCGACTGTAACCCGGATGAAAGTATCGTCACGCGCACCGGGACCTGGCTGGGACCCGGTTGGCTGTGTCATCGCAGTGTGGATCGCTCGGTGCAAGGCGTGGTCGAACGTCTGCGTTTGCAACGCCGCTTGGAGACTGAATCGGCCCAACTGGAGGCGCAGATTGAGGCGGCACAAGACCGGGCGGGCGAGCTGCAGGACTCGCTACAGGCCCAGGAGGCGCGACTGCTGGAGTTGGAGGCTAGCCTGCGCGAAGGTCAGCGCGACAGCAGCCGTTTGGAGGCCCAGTATCAACGCCTGCGTGAACGCACCACGCAGCAGCAGGAACGTCGCCAACGTCTGGAACAGGAACTGGCCGAGGTGACTACCGAACTCGGCCACGCCACCGTGGAGCGTGATCAGGCCCTGGAGGAACGCAATCGGGCACTGGAGTCGCTGGAGCTTCTGCAACAATCGGCCAGCGGGCTGGAACAGCGCCTGCATGATGCCCAGGCCGAGCATCATCAAGCCCGGCAACAGGCGCAAAGCGCCAATCAACGCAGCACCACTGCGCGTATGGCCTTGCAGGAGGCCCATCACCGTCATGCCATGGAACAGGAACGGCATACCCGCCTGCGCCAGCAATGCCAGCAGGATCAGGAACGCCTGGAACAACTGCAGCAGGCCCGCAGCCAACGCCTCGCCCCCCTGGACGGCTGGCGCCTGGACCTGGAGATACAATTGGAACAACGCCAGCAGACTGAGACTGAACTCAGCGCGGCGCGCCAAGCCCTGGCCGAATGTGATGAGCAGTTGCGTCAGTTGGCCTCTGATGGTCGTGGTGTGCAGCTTGCGGTAGAACAACAGCGTGCTGACTGTGAAAACCGGCGCCTGCAGCAACGTGAGCTGCGGGTCCAACAGGAGCAACTGCTGCATCAGTTGCTGGACAGCGGATTTGAGCGTGCCAGCCTGGAGACACAGCTATCAAGTGAGGCCAGTATTGACGACTGGGAGGCTCAACTTAGCCGTCTTGATCAAACCATTGAGCGCCTGGGTCCCATCAACCTGGCCGCCATCGACGAGGCCAAGGCCTTGCAGGAACGCAACCAGTACCTGCAGGAACAGCATGACGATCTGGTCACCGCCCTGCAGACCCTGGAGCAGGCCATGCAGAAGATCGACCGGGAGACCCGTGCCCTGTTCAAAGAGACCTACGAGCGCGTCAACACCGGTTTGAGCCACAAGTTTCGTCGCCTGTTCGGTGGTGGTGAGGCACGTCTGGAATTGACCGGAGAGGATCTGCTGGATACCGGGGTGGCGATCA
>PWUP01000250.1 GCA_003562535.1 Gammaproteobacteria bacterium
GGCGCTACCAGCGCATTATCGTCACTCTGGATGATGGTCTCATGGCTTGGACTTATCAGCGTTTAGACGATGACCCGGCGCTCTGAACCGCACGGCGAACCGGCCCACAGATCCCCTGCACAACCACTAGGCCCGCAGATCTGGCTGCTTTGGCCGGATGACGCCCAAGCATCTGAACTCCAACTTCGCTACCAGGCGGTGCTGGACTCCACAGAACAGCACCACTATGGGCGTTTACCGCGTCCGGCTGCCCAACATGCCTACCTGCTGACTCGGGTTCTGGTGCGCACCATGCTCAGCCATTACCGTCCCCTGCCCCCTTCAGCCTGGCGCTTTCAGCCTGGGCCACAGGGTCGCCCAGAAATCGTCAATCCACAAGCGCAGGGTCTGCGGTTTAATGTGTCGCATACCCAGGGATTACTGGCCTGCGCTGTAGCCGATCACGGTGACATCGGCATCGATGTGGAAAGCCTCCAGCGTAACCATGATATCTTGGCGATTGCACAACGGTTTTTCTCGCCACATGAATACGCAGCGTTGCGTGACTCTCCCATAGCGCAGCGTCAGGAAACGTTTATCGCCTACTGGACGTTGAAAGAAGCCTATCTTAAAGCCCGAGGGCTGGGTTTAAGCGGAGGGTTGAGGCAGTTCAGTGTGGTGTTCACGTCTGAGCAAGCCATTCGCTTGCAGCTCACGGACTCACTGCACGATACCGCAGAACGCTGGGCCTTATGGCGCGCCAAGCCTGATGATTATCACCGGCTGGCGGTGTGTGTAGAACATACGGATACAGCGGCTGTCCCGCCACGGACTCAGCGGGTGATTCC
The DNA here is from genome assembly GCA_003562535.1 of Gammaproteobacteria bacterium. Lineage (GTDB taxonomy): Bacteria > Pseudomonadota > Gammaproteobacteria > Competibacterales > Competibacteraceae > SKOM01. The sequence continues at coordinate 828 of PWUP01000250.1, forward strand.
CCTAGTGAGTCGTCGGGACTGGCCACTGGTTTACACCGGAGCCAATTAGGCGTCGGTGATGGCATTCGCCTCTAAGGGATAGGCTCCGCTGGGATCATGAGTTTCCGTACCATGCAGCGGCGGATTAAACACGCAGGCGAATTGTATCTCTGAATGCGCCCGCAAGATATGCGGATCATGCTGATCGAGAATGTACAGAGTGCCGGGGCTAATCGGATACACCTTGCCATCGGCAGTGGTCTCGATTTCACCCTCACCACTGATGCAATACACTGCCTCCAGATGATTTTTGTAATGAATCGGTGTCGCGGTATTGGCGTAAATCGTGGTGATGTGGAAGGAAAAACCCATATTGTCGTTTTTCAACAGCATTCGGGTGCTTTCCCAGTTTTCAGCAACAATCCGACGGTCACTTTTTTCAGCATCTTGGAGCTGTCTGACAATCATCATCTGTCCTTTTAAGGTTAAGGGCCTGAATTAGGCCATAGCGCCAAACTTAAACTGCTGCTTGCGCGCTTGGCGTGCCATAGCGGCGCTAACACTGGCAGCCAGAATATCCAAACCTTGTTGCAACTGCTGCTCAGTCATAATCAAGGGCGGCAGACACTTGACCACTTGATCATCAGACCCCGAAGTCTCAATAATCAGACCCTGCTCAAAAGCATGGCGGGTGATCTGGGCGGCCAGCTCGCCCTCTTGGCAGTCAATGGCTTGCACCATACCGCGACCACGGACACTCAACTCAGGATAATCAGCAGCGATGCTCTCAAGCCGCTGGCGCAATATTTCACCTTTACGTTGAACATCGACTTGAAACTGATCATTCTGCCAGAAGTGCTCCAAAGCCGCAGCCGCAGTGACAAAGGCCAGGTTATTACCCCGGAATGTGCCGTTGTGCTGTCCCGGCTTCCATTGATCCAGTTCTGGTTTGAGCAATACCATCGCAAATGGCAGGCCATAAGCGCTGAGGGACTTTGACAGGGTAATGATGTCCGGTTGCAAACCTGCGGCTTCAAAGCTGAAGAAATGCCCGGTGCGACCGCAGCCCATTTGGATATCATCCACAATCAACAATACGCCGTGGCGCTTGCAGATGTGTCCCAGACGCTGCAGCCAGCTCAGCTCCGCGACATTGATACCGCCTTCGCCTTGCACCGTTTCCACAATCACGGCGGCAGGATGATCCAAGCCGCTGCTGCCATCATTTAGGGCTTTATCAAGATAATCTAGGGTATCCACTTCAGGGCCGAGATAGCCGTCATAAGGCATGAACGTCACGCCCGAAGTGGCGATACCTGCTCCTTCGCGGTAATGGCTATTAGCGGTAGTTGCCAACGACCCCAGACTGACGCCATGAAAGCCATTGGTAAACGCCACCACATTAGTGCGCCCAGTCACCAAACGGGCAATTTTCAGCGCGGCCTCAACGGCATTGGTGCCGGTCGGTCCGGTAAACTGCAATTTGTAATTCAGTTGCCGTGGCTTGAGAATCAATTGCTCAAACTGTTCCATAAACCGGCGCTTGGATGCCGTCGCCATATCCAGACCATGCACAATGCCATCGGCACTGATGTAGTCCAGCAGTGCCTGCTTAAGCTGCGGCTCATTATGGCCATAGTTCAGAGAACCGGCACCGGCGAAAAAATCCAGGTAACGACGGCCAGATTCATCGTGCAGCTCAGCACCTTGGGCGGTGGTGAATACGGTAGGAAACGCACGGCAGTAACCCCGCACATTAGATTCAAGTCTTTCAAAAATTTTCATTTTAACTCCAAAGTTATTGAGCAACACACTGAACGGCTCGGGTATTAAACGGCCCGATGCGCAGCAGGGTTTCGGGTTCATGATCAGCGCTGCCGAAGTGCCCGCCCTCAAACAGTACTCGGTCATGACAGTCCGCCCCAAGCTGTTCCGCAAGACGTTCAAATAATGACCA
>PWUP01000176.1 GCA_003562535.1 Gammaproteobacteria bacterium
AACCAGCGAACTGGATTGGGTCAGTGTGGTTGCCACCGTACCGAAGGTGACGCTTTTCCACAAACGATCCGTGGAACGGCGCAAGATATTTTCCAGTGTACCCCCGGTAAACGCTTTAAACCCTTCTCCTAGGGCCATCATGCCGAAGAGAAATATGGCTACACCACCGGCAATTTCTGCAAAATCATTGCTTTGTGTCATGCCGTAGCCTAACACACCAAAAACAACGCCTATGAAAGCTAAACGGTACATAAGTATGGGTTCCCCTTTGTTCGTGCTTTGTAATAGTTCAACGGCGTACTGTCGATCAAAATCGCGCTTCCATCGCACGGGTTATAGTGCCATAGATCAAAGGGCATTTGTGACTTTTTTGCTACATTTTTATTTCAGAATCAGCCTGACGGTTGACGCTAACCGGTCATCGTTGAGCGGGAGTAAAAAATAGCTACCCAGAAGCCACTTGACACTGCCCCTAGAGCCGGTGATGATTGAAAACTTTAACGACCTGAAGCGGTGTCAATCATACCGATGCCCTGCCAATTATCCTGTTCCATCAGCCGCACTGGGTTGTGGGGTGTGCTGCTGTACTTCGCCCTGATCCTGCCGACCCAGGCCAGCACCGTTTACACCTTGCCACCGCCCGGCCTCAACGTCATCGGCCATATTCAGGTGGTGCATGCACGCCATGAGGATACGCTGATCGACATTGCCCGTGAGCACGGTCTGGGCATGGACGAAATTATTGCCGCTAATCCGGGGGTGGATTTATGGTTGCCGGGCGAGGGGACCCCGATCATTTTGCCGACGCGGCATATTCTGCCGGATGCACCGCGACGCGGAATCGTGCTCAATCTGGCCGAAAAACGGCTGTATTACTACCCCGATACCAAACCTAGGGAGCCGCCGGTGGTATTCACCTACCCAGCAGGCATTGGTCGCATGAACTGGGAAACGCCACTCGGACAGACTCGGATTATTGCTAAGGCTGAGCGGCCCTCTTGGCATCCGCCGGAATCAATCCGGCGTGATCGTCTGCAAACCACCGGCGAAGTATTACCTGATGTGGTGCCGCCCGGCCCCGACAACCCGCTCGGGCCGTATGCGCTGCGACTGGGCATGCCCGGTTACCTGATCCACGGTACCAATAAACAGTACGGCATTGGCAGCAGAGTCTCGGCGGGCTGTGTGCGCTTATACAACGAGCATATAGAAGCCCTATTCCACAAAGTGCCGGTCGGTACTCCGGTCACGATCATCAATCAGCCGGTGAAAATTGGCATCGGTGCGGGGGGTATCTTTATGCAGGTATTTGCGCCGTTTGATCTATTAGGAGAATATGATCGGGACGGCGGCGAAGCACCTACGCTGGCGGATGCTGAGGTGATACTCCAAGAGACCGTCAGTTCGGCCTTACTCGATCGTATCAACCCACTGGCCGTGCAACTGGCTGTCGAACAAGCCAGCGGTTTAGTGGTCCCGATTTCCACACGTCATTAATCAGAGCGGTTATGCACTACCTATCCACAACTCTACACTTGACCACTACCCAGCCCATTGAATTGGTGGATATCACGCCCTTGGTGAAGCAGTTTATTGACTCCAGCCACCTACAGCAGGGTCTGCTGACCATCATGTCTCGCCACACCACGGCCTGTATCAATATTAATGAACACGAAGAGCAGCTCATCCAAGATATGCTGGAATTTTTAAGCACATGGGTGCCGCGCCATCGCCCTTATCAACATAACGCCATCGATGACCGCGGTAATGCCCATTCGCATTTAATGGCATTGTGTATGAATGCCTCGCAAACCCTGCCCTTGATAAACGGCCAATTGGTGTTAGGGACGTGGCAATCGATTTTTTTCGTTGAGCTGGATGGACCGCGTTCTAGCCGTCAGGTGGTCTTACATCTTATGGGAGCAAAAAACAGAATAAACCGCCATGCAGGCTAACGATATTGCCGGTTTTTTTGCTGATTCCAGTACGCTGGATTTACAAGACTATGTGTTGCTGGATTATTACTTCGAATGTCAAGATGATCCTGAATACGCGGCGGCGCATTTTTGCAGCGAACAATCCACCGCGCAATGGCGCCGCATTGGTGTCGATGAAGATTTTCGCCCCCGGTTTGGGGCTAAAGTGGTCGAGTTACAGGTGCTGGGTCAGCAGCCGCAGTTAAGTTATGCCTTAGACACTGCCCTGACGGGCCCGTTTTATGTGTGTCGCGTTACAATCGCTCACCCGCACATTAATTTCGGCCCTAAACTCCCTAATTTACTCAGTGCCGTGTGTGGTGAAGGCGTGTTTTTTTCCCCTGGTATTCCCATCGTAAAATTGCTGAATATCCAGTTGCCGTCAGCGTATCTGGAGGCTTTCCCCGGGCCTAAATTCGGTATTCAGGGTGTGCGTGACGGTCTCGGAGTGTATGACCGACCGATTTTTTTTGGTGTGATTAAACCCAATATCGGCCTCAGTCCTGAGCCGTTTGCCCAAGCGGCTTATGAAGGTTGGCTGGGGGGCTTGGACATTGCCAAAGATGATGAGATGTTGGCCGATGTGAGTTGGTCAACCTTAGAGGAACGCAGCCGTTTGCTGGGTCAAGCACGGCTCCGAGCCGAACAAGCGACTGGGCGGCGCAAAATCTATTTGGCCAATATCACCGACGAGGTGGATCGGCTCTTGGAACTGCATGATATGGCGGTAGCCAATGGGGCGAATGCGCTGATGGTGAATGTCATGACCACGGGGTTAAG
>PWUP01000313.1 GCA_003562535.1 Gammaproteobacteria bacterium
AGCCGGTCCCGAGCACAGATCCACGGTGCGCAGGCGCGAAGCGGCTATCTTGACGGCGCGCTGGGTACGCATCCGCTCGATGCCGTCCAGCGGTTCGAGGGCGCGGAGTAACACGGCGCTGGGCTGACCCGCTGCGTCTGCGACCACATTCATGCAGTGGTGCATACCGTAGGTGAAGTAAACATAGGCGTGGCCTGCTGGCCCCCACATCGCGGCATTGCGGGGGGTTCGCCGTCCGCCAAAACTGTGGGCGGCGCGATCTTCGACACCGAGATAGGCTTCCGTCTCAACAATCCTCCCTGACAGGCGCGTACCGTCTGCCAGCACCCGCACGAGAAGCTGACCGAGTAGGGTCTGAGCCAGTGTGGTGGCGTCCGATGTGTAGACGCTGCGCTGCAAGCGCGCCACTAGAAGATCAGGTTTGAACCCGGTTTAACCACGCCCAAGATATTCATGGATTGAGAAGAGGCACTCCATATCAACGGTTTCACCAGCTCTTCACTCAAACCCAAAGCATGCCAAGCGTCTAGGTGGTAAGCGGGTGGTGCTTCTCTAAAATTATAATCCGTTGTGATGACACAAGGCTCTACACTGTCGGTAATTTTAACCGCAACATGCATAATGCACGCATCTTCAAAACGCTGAGCGATGCTAAAAGGATCGAGTTGATGCGCCACCAGCTCACACATACCCTCGGGTAATTGCCATTCTCTGAGCAGTGCAGCACCCAGTTCAGTATAGTCGAACCCAAAAATTCGCTTCTCAGCCGCCACCATAGCCTCAGGACTTTGATCTTTATCACCGAGGATTTGCGCGGATTGCTCGGGAAACTTGCTGAAAAAAATTAATTTACCCACACTGTGCAATAAACCGGCAATGAAAAAGCGCTCTTGATCTTTGCAGCGGCATTCTACGGCCAATAATCGCGCTAAGGAGCCACAGGTGATGCTATGAAACCAAAACGTCTCCATATCCACGAGTTCACGCGGAACGTCTTTAAATGTTCGGGTTACCGCAGCGGCCATCACTAAATTACGCAGATCTTGGTGACCCACCACCGAAACCGCTCGGGAGACGGTTTCGATTGAGCGGTGAAACCCGTAATACGCACTGTTGACCAAACGCAGCAACTGGGCGGTCAATCCAGGGTCACAAATAATGATTTTTTCCAGTTGCTCATTAGTCGCTTGCCCGGAATCCAGTAATTCGTTAACCCGCAATGCCACTTCAGGCAAGGAGTATAACGCCCCAATTTCCTCAATCACTGATCTCGGAACCATGATAGCGTCTCAGTATGTAGTGTTTAGACCGAATGGTTTTTTCGCACAATCATATTGCGGATAAACCCCATTAAACCGAGCGAGACAAACATCACCAATGCCCAGTCCGCGATACTGAGATCAAGGAAAGTCCAAGCGACATCAGAACATTCACCACTCGCGGTAAAGATAGCACGAACCGTTTCACTCAGTGTGAATGTATCTAACATATACGCCAGCCCAGGACCGCATTCGGGCACTTGATCGGGCGGCAAGCGTTGCATCCACGCTTGATAACCGGCCACCCCCGCACCGCCACCTGCAACCAGCAGAATCAACAAGGCGTAAATACGTGACGCCTTACCCATCGGATTATGCAGTGCAGCAATCAAGAACACGAGAGCCAGTGTGAAGAAAATCGCCCGCTGAATTACACACAGCGGACAAGGGAATAGCCCCAGACCGTACTCCAAATAATAGCCATAGCCTAACAGACCTAAGGCGGTAACACAGCCCAGGACGTTGATGAATTGACGTGAGGGGAAGGGTTCAATGGCATGAGTGGGCATAGCAGCGACCTCTATAAGTTGCGTAAATAAGCCGGTCCACCGAGCTGGTTCATCTGACGCAGAATCCAGCCCTGACGGAACCGTACTTGCTCCGATGGCTGATCAATCCGATAGTATACTGGAGCAGGCAAGACGGCTGCTAACAGGGCAGCTTCTTTGGCGGTAAGTTCCCGTGCAGGCTTATTGAAATAATACTGGCTGGCGGCCTCAACGCCGAAGTGATGCCGACTGAATTGGGCGATATTAAGATAAACTTCAAGAATACGCTGCTTTGGCCACGTCGCTTCAATTAACAGCGTAAACCACGCTTCTAAGATTTTGCGGGGCATACTCCGTCCTGGCCATAAATAAAGATTTTTCGCGACTTGCTGACTGATGGTACTGGCTCCGCGTAACGGTCTGCCTGCACGATAATCGCTGATCGCTTGGCGGATTTCATGCAGATCAAACCCCTTGTGCGTTGGAAACCGCTGATCTTCACCGGCGATCACGGCCAGGGCCATAATGGGCGCAATCTCTTCATAGCGAATCCACTGATGGTTTGGTGCAGTGGATTCACTCACCCAGTATTGCAGCATAAAGCTGCTGGTCGGTGGAGGTAGCCAACGCCAAGGCAGCACCAATAACAACGACAGCAACACAGCGGCTAGAACCAATCCACCCAGCCCGTACACTACCCAGCGCATGCGCTTCACAATACGCTGTCGCTGCAAATCCGCGCCAACTCGCTGATCAAGCACGGGTTACTGTAGTCTATTATGGTCTGGCTCGGTTTCAGACAGTGACTTACGCTGCTTATCGCGGCGCAATAGATACAGCTCTAAACCCGCCCAACCCAGCAGCAGTACAGCAATAACCAATAATTTCAGAGCCATAAAGGTTCCCATGGTCATGGCGAGTCAC
>PWUP01000043.1 GCA_003562535.1 Gammaproteobacteria bacterium
AGCTTATAAAGTCTGGCAATATCAATCAAGCTTGGTTAGTTGGGGATTGGGCAGAGGATAGCGTTTTAATTGAACAACTCACATGCTCGAATATTCCGTTTGAGCGCATAACGAAACCATCATGAGGCTAAGATCTGCGTAAACGCCTCTCGCGTAAGCGTTCAGCCTCCCTGTCTTAAGCTCCCTCTCCCTTTGGGAGAGGGTTGGGGTGTGCACAACACCGATTTTACAATCATGACACATTTGCAAAGCTCAACTGTGTTGTAATGATTTACTGCACAGCGGTTATGTTGCATATAGTCGGTTCTCAATAGCGATTGAATTTAATGCATATTTTTTGTTAAACGGTACATTTAATGAGCCTGCTGATCGAAATCGAAAAGGAAGTGGTGCTGCAAATTGCCTTGCAGATTGGCGAGACGCTGGATCTTGACACGCTGTTACGCAGCAGTGTGACCACTGTGCTGCGCTTCCTCAATAGTACGGGGGCGCAGGTGCTGCAAGCCACGCTTAGCGAAGACAACGACTCGCTGCACTGGCAACCGGTGCTGACCATGCCGCGCCCTTGGGAATACGATGAGCGTCATCAAGCGTTTATCACCAGCCAGTCATTGCCGACTACCCAAGCGCAGTGGGCTGAGTGGGCGCAGCGGCTGCCGGTGGTGGTCAACGATGCCAATAAGACGCGCTTGCTGTTTGCCCTAGGGCAGTTTGGGGTCTTAGCCCTAGAAAAAGAGCGCAAGGGAGGGCCGTTGCAGGCGTCATTGTTGCGCTCTCTGCAACCCATGCTCAATAAACTCGGTCATCATGCGGTCGTCTGTGCTGAATTGAAACGAAAGAATGATGCACTGCAAGCCAGCGAGCTACGGCAGCGCCGAGTACTGGACAGCTTGCCGACTATGGTGTGCGAATTTCTCCCTGATGCCACCCTAACGTATGTCAACCAAAGCTATTGTGAGTTTTTTAACCGAACGGCTGAACAACTATTGGGTACGTCATGGTTGGATTTATTGCCACCTGAGGCACGGGAAGGTGCGCGGCAAGCGTTTCTATCCCTGACCCCCGAGCAATCGATACTCCGCTGTGAGCATCCTGTGATGACTGATGATGGGCTTTACTGGCACGAATGGCAGGATCAAGCCTTTTTCGATGCCCAAGGTCAGGTTGTCAACTTGATCTCTGTGGGCAGCGATATTACCGAGCGCAAGCGTCTTGAGGAAACCGAGCGCCGCGAACACGCGGATCGTAACCTGATAGGCCAGATCGCGACACTAGCGCTGGATACGCAGGATACAGGGTGGTTACAACGGTATGTTGTACGCTTGCTCGGTGAGACCCTCGATGTCAGTCGAGCTTATATTTATGTGCATCGGCATGACAGCAACACGGCGGTTAATACGGCGGAATGGGTAGCGCCAGGTATCTCATCGCAGATTGAGAATATGCAGCATCTGCCCGCTGATACCTCGTTGTGGTGGGTTACAACGCTCAAACAGGGTGAGACCATCCGCTGCGCTGATATCGCAACCCTCCCCGACACGGCACTTGTGCAGACCTTGGAAATACAGGGGGTGCTCAGCACGATCACCGTACCGTTACTCATTGGTAGCCGCTATTGCGGCTTTATCGGGTTTGACGAGTGTCGCGCTCAGCGTGAATGGACACAACGGGAAGAGGACATGCTGGCCGAAGTGGGGCGCATTGTGATCGGAGTGTGGGCTGACGAAGATTTACGCCGTAGCGAGCAACGCTTTAAAGGGATTTTACAAAACGCGGCGACAGTGGCTGTGCAGGGTTATGCCTTAGATGGCACGGTTCGCTACTGGAACCGCGCTTCGGAGAGGTTCTATGGCTATAGTGCTGAACAAGCGCTTGGCCGCAACTTATTGGATCTTATTATTCCACCGGCGATGCACGCTGGGGTCAGCGCCGCCCTGCAGCGCATGGCGGAGACCGGTGAACCCATTCCTGCGGGGGAAATCACGCTGAGACGCAAAGACGGCACCTCTATCCCGGTGTACTCATCGCATACCCTAGTCCATGTACCGGGTCATGAAGTTGAACTGTTTTGTATCGATACCGACCTGAGCGACATCAAGTCCGCTGAGCAAAAGCTGCGCCAATTAGCCCAAGCGGTTGAACAAAGTCCAGCAGCGGTGACCATTACCGATCTGCATGGCACGATTGTCTATGTTAACCGCGCTTTTGAAATGATGAGTGGCTATGCGGCTGAGGATGTCTTGGATCAGAACCCACGTCTGCTGAAATCGGGAGAGACGCCTGCCGAGATTTATACCTCACTGTGGACGACGATTAGCGCCGGCCAAGAGTGGCGCGGTGAGTTGTGCAATCGCTGCAAGGACGGTCGTTTGTATTGGGTGTCGGTATCCATTGCCCCGGTGTTCGACGCTGAGGGGCGCATGACCCATTATCTGGCAGTTCAGGAAGACATTACCCAGCGTAAACAAGCGGAAGCTCAGCAACACCGACTTCAGGCGCAACTGATCCAAGCGCAAAAAATGGAAACAGTCGGGCAGTTGGCCGGCGGTGTTGCTCATGATTTCAATAATATGCTCAGCGTTATTATCGGCTATGGGCAGTTGGTACTCAGTCGGCTTCCTGAGGGTAATCCTTTAGTCAGCCATGTACAAGACATTATTCAAGCGGGAGAGCGTTCAGCCGCCTTGACTCGTCAATTGTTAGCCTTCAGCCGTAAGCAGACCCTACAGCCCGAGGTATTTGATCTTAACGAATTGACGCTGAAGCTAGAAAAGATGTTGCGCCGCCTAATCAGTGAAGATATCGAGCTTGAGCTGAGGTTGGCTGAGAACAGTGGGCAAGTCTCCGCCGATCCGGGACAGATTGAACAAGTCATCATGAATCTCGTGGTCAATGCCCGTGACGCCATGCCCACAGGTGGCAAGCTGATGATCGAAACAGAGTGCGTGAAAATCGATCAGTGCTATGCCGATCAGTACCTGTCACTGGAGCCAGGGCGATATATTCGGCTCTCGGTGAGTGATACGGGGGTTGGCATGACGCCTAAGACGCAGGCTCATATCTTTGAGCCCTTTTTTACCACTAAGCCTCAAGGTAAGGGGACAGGCATCGGATTGGCTACGGTTTACGGGATTATTAAGCAATCAAACGGCCATATCGGGGTGTATTCCGAGCTGGATTATGGCACCTGTTTTAAAGTCTATTTGCCTCAAGTCAATCATATCTCGCCGATAAAGACGCAACCGGAGCCGACTCTGCTCCATCCACGCGGTACTCAGACTGTCTTGGTTGTCGAGGATGAACCGGCCGTCCGTCGTTTGGCCGAGGGCATGTTGCTGCGCGCGGGGTATCAGGTGCTGACGGCTCATGACCCTAGTGCTGCGCTGCGTTTATTAAACCGTGCGGACTCATCCATCGATCTGTTGCTGACCGATGTGATTATGCCGCAGATGAACGGTTTTGAGTTAGCTCAGCAGGCTCGTCTACTGCACCCTGATTTACGGGTGCTTTATATGTCAGGCTATCCAGACAACGCACTGGCTCACCACGGTGTACTGGACTCCAAGCGGCACTTTATTGGCAAGCCCTTTGCACATGCAGCGCTGTTGCGCAAGGTGCGTGCGGTATTGGACGCTCCATGACCTGTGGTATCGCCGAACAGCTTTTGTGAACACAGCGATCAATCAAATACTGAGAGTAATGATTATGGACACGATAACAGCGGTTACTGCTACAGAATCTACACAGGATCAGCCATCCAAGGTGCTCATTGTCGAAGATGAACAAGCCCTGCGGTTACTGTACAGCGAAATACTTAAAACGGCGGGTTTTCAAACGGTGTTGGCCGCTTCTGGCCACGAGGCGCTGGACGCGCTGACGGTTCACCACGGTGATGATGAATTAGCGGTCATTGTCAGTGATATCAGTATGCCGGGCATGGATGGGATGCAATTGCTGCGTGCGGTGCGTGAGCGCGGTTTGCACACGCCAATGATTGTGGTGACCGGTAATCCGAGTATTGATTCCGCTGCCCGAGCGGTTGAATACGGCGCGATGCGCTATCTGGTCAAGCCGGTGGTTCACACGGAACTCATTGATCTGGTCACCCGCGCTGTGCGGCTTCACCGCATTGCGGTGTTAAAGCAACAAGCCGCGACTCATCTGGGGATAACTGCTGTTGAGGCAGGGGATCGCATAGGGCTGGAAAACCGCCTATTACGCGGAATCGATGCCTTGTGGATGGCCTATCAGCCGATTGTTAATCCGGTGCGCCGAGAAATCTTTGCCTTCGAAGCTTTAGTGCGGACACGCGAAGTCTCTATTCCTCACCCGGGAGTCTTATTCTCTATCGCCGAACGGCTGGGCTGTGTGCCGCAGGTCGGGCGCATTATTCGTGAACACATTGCAAAACTGCTGGCTGAGAAACAGCCCGAGGCCGATATTTTTATTAATCTACATCCACATGATCTGCTTGAAGATGATTTGTACTCCTCAGATTCATTGTTGGCGCCTTTTGCTTGTCAGATTGTCCTGGAAATCACTGAGCGGGCGGCACTCGATCAAATTGCAGATATTCCCGAACGAATGCACACTCTGCGTCGCCTCGGCTTCCGCATTGCGATTGACGATCTTGGAGCGGGGTACTCGGGGTTAAACCACTTTGCGTTGTTGTCACCTGATATTGTCAAGTTAGATCGGCTGTTATTCACAGGTATCGATCAAGATCCCGTCAAACAGAAAATCGTGGGTGCAATAAGTTCATTATGCAAAGAAATGGGGGCGCTGACGGTTGCTGAGGGCATTGAGAGCGCAGCAGATGCCGCTACGGCTCAAAAACTGGGGTGCGATCTATTACAGGGCTATTTTTTCGCGCGTCCAGGGCCGGCTTTTCCCGAAGTTAAATGGATGGGACGCCACCTACATTCTGTAGACCGGCGGGTCAACTCACGCTCACTTAATCAGAGTGCACAACGATGAAAATACTTTTTGATACGAACGGCTCAGTCCGCTCTCTGGAGCGTTTAATGGCACAACTGGACGCTGACCCTGCGGTTCGAGGGCTGATGGTGCTTGCCTGTGACGCTAACGGTTGGACTCCCGCAGACATTGACCCACTATTGACCTCACTCAGTACGCCAGTTTTTGGAGGTATTTTTCCAAAAATAATTTACGAAGCCGATGCTTATAATCAAGGCGTATTGGTCGTCGGATTAACCGTTTGCCCCGATATCCAACTGATTCCGCAACTCAGTGATCCGTCCACTGACTACGATGCTATCCTAGAGGCACCGGCGGAGGCTTGGGCGCAGGATCTGGCTGCAAGGAGCACAATTATGGTTTTTGTTGACGGATTAAGTCGTCGTATCGCTGATTTAATTGATGCTTTGTTTTATGCGTTTGGTTTACAACATCATTTTATTGGTGGTGGTGCCGGTTCTCTCTCATTTAAACAACAACCCTGTGTGATCACTCCGCAGGGGGTATTGGCCGATTGCGGCATTCTTGTGCGCTTGACGATGCGCAGTGGTATAGGGGTCGCGCACGGTTGGCAACCGATTTCTGAAGGCATGAAAGTCACCGAGGCGGATCGCAACACCATTATATCGCTGGACTGGCAACCGGCGTTTGAACACTATCGAAAATTGGTAGAAGCGCACAGTGGATGGACATTCACAGCCGATAATTTTTTTGATATTGCCAAATGCTATCCTTTTGGTATTAATAAGCTGGATGGAGAAGTCGTGGTGCGTGATCCGATAACCACCGATGGGCAGCAAGGCTTGGTGTGTGTTGGCGAAGTGCCAGTCGGTTCGTTCGTCTTCTTGCTTAACGGCACCTCAAATACCCTGATCACGGCTGCGGCGCACGCCCGCTATCTTGCCTGGCAATCGGCACCCACCGAGATAGGTCATGCCAGCGTTACGTTTTTTATTGATTGCATTTCCCGAGCACTGTTCTTGGAGGGGCAACTGGGCGCAGAGCTGGCGACGGTAGCGGCTACTGATGGTAGACTCTTGGGTGCAATGACTTTGGGAGAAATTGCCAGCAGTGGCCGTGATTATCCTGAGTTTTATAATAAAACCGCAGTAGTGGCGTTGTTTGCAGAGTAAATAATTTCATCGTGAACCTGCTGAATGGGTTCCGGCTATGGCTAACGGCCATATCGCTGGCACTCAAGCACACTCAATTTCGGCGGATGAGTCAATGCAAGTTAACGTGTCGGTTCAGCAGCGTGCTTTGCGTGAGCGTTTTTTATCTCGATTACCTCAGCGTCTGGACAGCATACGCGCTCACGCTGCCCGCATCGAAACCGGTGATACTGCCGCTGCTGTCGAGCTTAAACGCGCAGCTCACAGCTTGGTTGGTGCGGCGGGGATGTATAATCTGGCGGATATGGCTGAGTGTGCGGCGCGCATTGAAGCCTGGGATGACTCGCCAAACGATGTGCAGGCGCTGCTTGCCGCTATTGACCACTTGGCGGTGCTCATCGAGCAGCAACGTCAATCCCATGCCCATCAATGAGCATGCTGCTCCACGACTAAGGTGATTTGCCAATGGATATGAATCGATTGTCCATAGCGTTTACCCCAAATCCTGAGCTGGCAGCAGCGCAAGCCTTAGTGGATACCGCACTGGCTCAAGGTGCTGAATCCCTGATGCTGCTGGCTGCGGATGCGAATGGCTGTCACAAGCAGCCGTTTGATCCTTGGCTACGTCAGTTATCAGTGCCCGTATGCGGAGGCGTGTTTCCGCAAATTATCCATGACTGGCAAAGTCATACACACGGGTACATTGTCGTGGGGTTGCCCGCTCCAATCATGGTACACAGTATTCCGGGGTTATCTGACGTCACGGTGGATTTTTTTAAGTTGTTACAAAGTCTCTTCGGTCATGAAGAACCGCCACCGAGCCTGATGGTGTTGGTTGACGGGCTGTCGAGCCGCATTGGCGCGTTATTGGATGCAGTTTACGATATCTTGGGAAGTAATCTAGTGTATTTCGGGGGTGGGGCAGGCAGTTTGAGTTTTCAGTCCCAGCCTTGTCTGTTTTCCAATCAAGGTTTGCTCACTCATCATGCCCAGCTCATTGGCCTGCCTTGGCGCTTTAGCCTGGGTGTCGAACACGGTTGGCAGAAGTATGCCGGACCCTTTGTAGTCACAGCGTCCACTCGTAACGTGATTCATACCTTAGATTTTCAACCCGCTTTGACGGTCTACCGTGAGTATGTCGAGGCCGACAGTGGTCGCAAACTCAGCACCGACAGTTTTTTTGAGATCGCCAAGGCGTATCCTTTTGGGATGGAGAAAGCGGATGGGAGCATCCTGGTTCGTGACCCCATCCATTGCATCAATCACGATTTGCATTGCGTCGGTGAGGTTGCGGTGAATAGCCTAGTGCATGTGCTTAAAGGACAAAAAGACAGTTTGATTACAGCCGCTGCTCAGGGGGCCAGCGCGATATCCGGCGGTACAGGACCAGCGATTCTGGCCGACTGTGTTAGCCGCGCTCTGTTTCTTCAGGAAGATTTTATCAATGAATTAAATGCGATACAGCAGATTTTAGATCAGCGACCGTTGTTTGGCATGCTCACGCTGGGTGAAATTGCTAATGGAGGAGGTATTTGCCTTGAGTTTTACAATAAAACCTTGGTGCTGGTCGCAACCCAAGAGTAATGGGCAGTCATGTCGATTTTTGCCTCCCGAGCCAGCGCTCGTTTAATTGCACTGCAGTACGAATTAGCCCTGCTGGTCGGCCAAGATTTAAAGCTGACACCGATGCTGCGGCGATTTTTTGCATCGGCTCTGAAACTGATCGGCTGTAAAGCAGCGCATGTTTGGTTGTGGAATGAGCAAACCGCGCAGTTTGAACGACGATTCAGCTATCCACTACGGGATGCCACGGTTTGGCAAACGGATGCGCGATTCGCCGCTGCAGCAGCCACCGCTCACGCTACCCCGACCCAGATGCGCATTATATCCATCGGTGAGCGCATACAGTTGCATTGTCTGCCGTTAAACTCCATCGGCTATTGCATCGTAGTACGAGAGGGCCAACCGCTTGAGACGCTCTTGATTACGGCATTACAGCCCATTTTTGAGCGTTTAGCCTTGGCCTGTCGGGCATCACTGGATCATGAAGCGCTTGAACATGTGCAAGCCATCGCCACTGCTGACCACCAACGCTTGAGTAATGTGCTTGAAAGTATAGGAGAAATAGTATTCCAAACCGATGCGGATGGTCGTTTACTATTTCTTAATCCTGCGTGGACTCATATTACTGGGTTTGCTATTGATGAAGGTTTAGGCCAGGTGTTGATGGATTTTCTAGTGCCTAAGGATCGTGATTTAGTGTGGCAATCTTTCCAAAGTGCTTGGCACAGCGAACACTATCAATCCCAGCGCTGTGAGGCGCAATTACAAACCCGTGATCACACCCAGCGCTGCGTGACCATTCGAATTAGGCGTTATCAACCGGAGCCGCCGTCCGGTACACAGCCGCTTAGGTACAACAAGCCGCTGCGACATGGCTATCATTATACAGCAGATGCTGCCTGCCGATTTACGGGCACGATGATTGATATTACTGAGCTCAAACAGGCCGAGCGGATGAAGCAAGAGTTTACCGCGACCGTCAGTCATGAGTTGCGTACCCCATTGACGTCGATTGTCGGTGCTGTCGCTTTACTCAAAGGCGGGGCGGTCGGTTCATTACCTGATGCGGCGGATAAATTGGTGGCCATCGCCGACAAAAATTGTCAGCGTTTACGGGTGTTAGTTGATGATTTGCTGGATATGGAAAAACTGCTGGTGGGCAAATTACTGTTTGTTTTCGAAGATATCGAACTGCGTCCGCTGATTGAGCAATCGCTGAATGAAAATCAAACTTTTGCCAGCACTTACGGCGTGAATCTGCGTTTATCCGCTTGCCCCGATCCGTTGTGGTTGCGCACCGATCCTGATCGATTTCAACAAATTATGAATAACCTGCTGTCCAATGCGATTAAATTTTCACCGCAGGGTGGTGATGTCGTCGTGCAGGTACAACGCGTTGCCGACGCTGTGCGTATTGAGGTTTGTGATAACGGTCCTGGGATCGCCCCCGAGTTCCATGATCGAGTGTTCGAAAAATTTGCCCAACGCGACACTTCGGATAGGCGTAGCGCTGGGGGTACGGGTTTGGGGTTAGCAATCACTCATGCCTTAGTTGAGCAGATGCAGGGACGGATTGGTTTTGAGTCCACTCTAGGGGCTGGTGCTACGTTCTGGTTTGAGTTGCCTAAGTCTGCTGCTTGAGGTACTGTTCCCAGATGCTGTGCAACTGCGCCCCTAATTGCATAGGATCGAAAGGCTTAGCGATGAGATCCAGCGCCCCCAATGCCAGCATGTGTTTGACCTCATCCGCTTGCACTTTGGCGGTCACAAACACTACCGGCGTGTTGGCTAAAGCGGTTTGGGTACGCAATGCTGCCAGAGTGGATGGGCCGTCCATGTCAGGCATCATAACATCCAGCAGTATGAGATCCGGGGCAAACTCAGCCGCTTGCTGCACGGCAACGTGTCCCGAATCACACACCTGCACATCAAATCCAGCGACGGTTTCCAACGCCAACTGCACAATGGCTTGAATATCTGGATCGTCTTCAACATACAAAATGCGTTGGAGTGTTCTCATCGTTTTACGCGAGAGACCCCGTCCTTCAGGGCGGGGAGGGATAGCGCATCGTGCGTAGCCTCTGTACACGACAAAAATTTTTAGACCGACATAAACTATTGATTGTCCAATGCGTAAGATCACCTAACAAAATTGCAAATCAAATACCTACGCAGCTTTAAGAAAAATTGTCGTGTAAAGAGGTGCGTAGCATGATCGATCACACGGCCCGGCTCGCGTCCTCCTGTATCGGTTTGGGTTGAAAGGTATAGCCATAGCCGTCCGCCCGTTGCAGCAGACGGCAGTGGCGGTGTGAAATGCCTTGAACCACACCCTGTCGGGTCTGGATATTGAAACTGCCCGTGGCGCGGATGGCCACCCGACCTTGATAGTTGCCAGCCTTCTTACCACTGGGCACCTGAGCTTGAACCAGATCGCCGGTCTGAAAGCCCTTCACTTGTTTTTGCCGCATCAGGTAGCCACGCGGGAAGCCAAAACAATTGAGCCGGGTGCGCTGATAACTACCCCGCCCCGTGGCTCGAACGGTCAAGGTGGGCACGTTCCAGTGGGTGATCGCGGTGACGGGCCCGACACAGGCCGCATCTAGGGCGTGGGTTTTGGGAATCCTCAGACGCTGACGGTTGTATTGGGTCAGACCGCCACTGCCGGTAATCACGGGCAAGCCCGTGGCCTGAAGCCGTCGGTACAGCGCCCAGCGAGTGCTGTTGACGGCAGCGGCATCCTTGAGTGGAGCCTTGGCTTGGGCCTGAATTCGTTGCAAGCGTTTAGGATCAGCGGCCAAAAAGGCGTCTACGGGCTGATGGCCTTTGGCCTGATTGCACTCGCGGCAGGCCA
>PWUP01000175.1 GCA_003562535.1 Gammaproteobacteria bacterium
TAATTAGCCCACCGTTTCTCCTATCGATCTCGGTGCTTAGGCTGGCCTGCTGGTGACTACAGCCTAGGCGAGTCATGCACTTCGCTATAGCCTGAATGAGTCGTCACTCAGGCGTCTGCACATCATTAAATCGTGTTATCAGCACTGCCGTTTTACTCGGCTAGCCGAGTTGTGTCCAAACGGCAGTACTGATAACGGACTGTTCGAGTTATCACGATGAATGACCGGATTGATCTGGTCGAGGAGTCTTTTATGCAAACTGAAGAAGCACGCCTTAATGAGTTTGTGCAGCTATTGCACAGCAACCAGCACGAGCGACTTGCTGAGCAACTCGCGGCCACTCGCGCCCAAGACATCGCGTTTTTGCTGATGGAGCTTGAGGAAGCCGATCGGTTCGCGGCGTTTAAGCACCTGCCGCAGGAACGCCGCGCCGATGTGTTTTCTCATATCGACAAATCGCAGCAACTGGCCTTGTTGGCCTCTTGGAACGATGACGACAAGCGGGTGGTCTTGTCCAACTTGCTGCCGGACGATTTAACCGATTTGCTGGAGGCTCTGCCTAAAGAACAGGTGGAACACCTGCTGCGCCTGCTGCCACAAAAGGCCATGCGCCGTGCGATGACCCTGCTTGGCTACCCTGCCGACAGTGCAGGCCGCTTGATGACTCCAGATTACTTTGCGGTGAAGGCCGATCAAACCATTGGTGAGGCTCTGGAGGCGATTCGTAACCAGACCGATCGCTATGAAACGGTCAATACCATCTTTGTGGTTGATGACAACCAATTATTGGTCAATATGATCCCCTTGCGGCGGTTTGTCTCCGGCGCGCCGGAAGATTCGGTGTCCACCCTGATCAAGGACGAGGAATCGTTGGTCACCATCGGCGTCAGCGCGGACGAAGCTGAAGCCGTGCGAATCATGCGTCATTATGATTTGTCCGTGCTGCCGGTGGTCGATCCGGGTAATCACCTGCTCGGTATCGTCACGGTTGACGATGTGCTCGATGTCGCCGAGGAAGAAGCGACGGAAGACTTCCAAAGAATGGGGGCTGTCGGGCATGGCGATGATGGCTCAGGTTTGTTCAATATCAGTCTGCGCGACGCCCGCCCGTCACTGTTGTACCGCAAGCGCATCGGCTGGCTATTAATTTTAGTATTTGTCAATGTCTTCGGCGGAGCGGCCATTGCCCAATTCGAAGATGCCATTGAAGCCTTGGTTGTACTGGTCTTTTTCCTGCCACTGGTCATTGATAGCGGGGGGAATGCCGGTACCCAATCGGCCACACTGATGGTTCGAGCGCTGGCAACCGGTGATGTCAAATTAAGCAATTGGTTAAAACTGTTCACTAAAGAATTAAGTGTTGCTGCGGCGCTGGGGATCACTATGGCCGTAGCAGTTGCGGCGGTCGGTCTATGGCGGGGCGGTATGGAAGTCGCCTTGGTGGTGGCAATATCTATGATACTGGTTGTGGTTGTCGGCAGTCTGATTGGCATGCTGCTGCCCTTTATTTTCACCCGCATCAAGCTCGATCCGGCCACGGCCAGCGGGCCTTTAATCACCTCCATCGCTGACCTCTCGGGGATTGTGATGTATTTCTCCGTGGCTACCGCCATCCTCAATTTATAGGTAGCCGGTCGCACACCGCACACCGCCAACACTAACCAGTTACGATGGGTGATAGATTATGAATATTGAAACACTGCGTGAAAAAGTACAGCTTCGGGATTGGGAAACCCTACGGCCTTATCTGCACAGCTTAGCCGTGCAAGACGTGGCGGATATATTGGGTGAGCTGGATCCGGCCGATTGGGTTTTGGTGCTGAAACTGCTGGACAGCGAATCCAGCGCTCAGGTCTTTGCCTATTTAAGCGGCGGCCAACAGGCACAAATTCTAGGCGATTTATTGCCGGACGAGCGCCGCAGCTTATTGATCCAACAAACCCCAGATGATTTGGTGGCATTGATTGAAACCCTGCTGCCACATCAAAGCGATGAGTTATTGCAATTACTGCCGGATGATCTGAACAGCCTGCTGAAAAACCTGTTGGCGTGTCCGCCGGACAGTGCGGGTCGTTTGATGACGCCGTATTTTGCGCGGATCGATGTCGCCTGGACCGTCGCTAAAGCCCTAGAGCATGTGCGCCAAGTTCGCGCCCAAGGCCACAGCGAAACCCTCGATGTGATCATTGCCGTCAATGAGCAAGGACGGTTACAAGGTCTGATTGATTTACGGCGCTTGTTACTGGGGCAGCAGGATGCGCCAGTGGCCTCATTACTGCCGCGTGATCCCGCTCTCAGCGTTGCAGTGGATTGGGATCGCGAGCGGGTGGCGACCCTGATGCAGGATTATGACCTGACAGTGGTGCCGGTGGTGGACTCCACGGGTAAGGTCTTAGGCATTGTCACCATTGATGATGTGTTGGACGTGGTCGAGGAAGAAGCCACAGAAGACTTTCAACGCATGGCGGCCATTATGCCGTTTGAAACCCGCGTGAGCGAGGCCAGCGGCGGGTTGTTGTACCGCAAGCGGATTGGCTGGCTGTTGATTTTAGTGGTGGTGAATCTGTTCAGTGGAGCCGCCTTAGCCATTTATGAAGACGCCATTGAAGCCGTCGTCGCCTTGGTGTTCTTCTTGCCGTTGGTCATTGCCAGTTCGGGTAATACTGGAATGCAAGCCTCGACCTTGATTGTCCGCGCTATGGCGACAGGCGATGTGCA
>PWUP01000193.1 GCA_003562535.1 Gammaproteobacteria bacterium
CCCGAACCTCCAGCATAATGGTTTCATGCGACAAATCCAGACGCTGTTCCTGTTGCTGTTGCTGCGTGAATAGGCCAGCGTTCATACCGCCGCCCGAGGCTGAGGGCGTCGTCGCTTCAGCAGTAGCCTGCATCATGATGAATACTTCTCCTAAAAGCTAAACAATTAATCGGACGCGCTGCGGTATTTTTCCCGCAGATGGTTGCGAATGCTGATCGCTGACAAGTTCAGCGTGATGATGATGAGCACCAGCGTTAAGGCGGTGGCGTAAACCAAGGGTTGTGCGGCCTCGGCATTGGGGCTTTGGAAACCCACATCGTAAATATGGAAGCCCAAATGCATGATTTTGCGCTCTAAATGAATGAACGGGAAATTGCCGTCAATCGGCAGCGTGGGCGCGAGTTTGACCACCCCAACCAGCATCAAGGGTGCGACTTCACCAGCCGCCCGAGCGATGGCCAGAATCAACCCCGTCATCATGGCGGGAGTCGCCAGCGGTACCACCACTTTCCATAGGGTTTCAGATTTGGTCGCCCCCAGTGCCAGACTGCCTTGGCGAATGGTGCTGGGTATCCGTGACAAACCTTCTTCCGTCGCCACAATCACCACCGGCAGGGTCAGCAGAGCCAGGGTAAACGACGCCCACATCAGACCGGGAGTACCGAAAGTGGGTGCGGGTAGCGCTGCAGGGAAGAATTGCTGATCAATGGCCCCGCCGATAAAGTAGATGAAAAACCCCAGACCAAACACGCCAAAGACAATCGAAGGTACCCCAGCCAGGTTATACACCGAAATGCGGATAATCCGCAGCAATGGGCCTTGGCGGGCATATTCACGCAGATAGATGGCCGCTAACACGCCGAAAGGTGTGACAATAATTGACATGATCAACACCATAGCCACGGTGCCAAAGATGGCGGGGAAAATGCCACCCTCGGTGTTGGCTTCGCGGGGGAAACCACTGAAAAAGTCCCAGAGGGTATCGACGTAGAAGCCTAATTTATCCGATAACACCATCGCGTTTGGCTGTACCGCACGGATGATCTGACCGACGGCGATTTCAACCTCACGGCCATCGGCCACTGCGGCGACTAGGGTGTCACGGCGCACATCGACATACAGTTGATCAAGCTGGGCTTGCAGTACCGCGTAGTCTTCATCGAGACGTTGGCGCTGGACGGCAAAGTCGGCCATACGCCGCTCATATTCGGCCTGATCAATGCGCCCGGCTTCCCGATTCAACTCCAAGCGACGCTCTCCCAGCCGCACTCGCTCCAGCGCGTTATTGATCGAACCGATGGCGCCGCGCTCAATGCCGCGTATCTCGTCAAACAGGTCATTAGAACGTTGGATGCGGGCTTGCAGCTCGGCCCAAAACCCCTCGTCCACCGCCTCGCTGACGACGGTGCCGTTTGCCAATAAGCGCACCGCATAGCCGTAGAAATCGCCCCATTCCCGGCGTTCCAAGCGCATCACGTCCCGCGGGTAATCCCATTCCCCCATGCCGATTTCTGAGTACCAGACAAAGTCCCGTCCCCAAACATCACGATTGCCTTGCTTGATCAGGTAACGGTTGACTAATAGCAGATTCTCCGGTACCTCAAGGCCAGCATCACGCAGCACGTCAGCGGCTACAGTTTGTGAGCGGGTGACTTCACCAATAATAGTGATCGACTCACCATCGGCATCAGTGAGGGTGGTTTCAATAATGGGGGACGGCCAGAAATGACCGAATCCCCGCACCGCGATTAAGGTCAGCAAGCCGACCACCATAATCATGCTGATGGTGATCGCGCCAGCGTTTAGCCAGATCCACGGTGAACCGCTTTTTAACCAATGTTTAAATGTCATCGTTGGTCTCACAAATTGCTATAGCGTTGACGCAGGCGTTGGCGCACTACCTCGGCGGTCGTGTTGACTAGGAAGGTTAAAATCAGCAGCACCAGAGCGGACAAGAACAGAATCCGGTAGTGGGTACCCCCCACGGCGGTTTCGGTTAATTCCACCGCAACATTCGCCGATAGTGTGCGCATTCCTTCAAAAATATTGAAATTAATTACAGGGCTGTTACCTGTCGCCATCAGTACAATCATGGTCTCGCCGACGGCACGGCCAAAACCCATCATGACCGCCGCGAAAATCCCTGGGCTGGCTGTGGGTAACACCACGTTATACAAGGTCTGCCAAGTGGATGCTCCCAGTGCCAGAGAGCCTTGGGTCAGATGCTTGGGCACGCTGTAGATGGCGTCTTCGGCAATTGAGAAAATGGTCGGAATGACGGCAAACCCCATGGCGATACCCACCACGAGCGCATTGCGCTGATCATAGGTAATACCAACATCGGTCAACCATTGCCGCATGCTGCCGCTGAAAAACCAGACTTCAACAAACGGGCTGACAGCAATACAGGCCCAGACGACTAGAACCAGCACCGGTACCAATAACAGGGCTTCCAGACCGGCAGGCAGGCGTTGGCGCAGAGTGGCCGGGGTGCGCATCCAGAGATAGCCCATGACCAGCATGGACAGGGGCAGCAGCAGCAGGATGCTGAACACAGCGGGCAGGTGAGATTCAATAAAGGGAGCCAACCACAAGCCGGCGAGGAATCCGAGGATCACCGTCGGCAAGGCTTCCATGATCTCAATCGTCGGTTTCACTGCGGAGCGCATGTGGCGCTGCATGAAATACGCGGTGTAAATCGCCCCCATAACCGCCA
>PWUP01000136.1 GCA_003562535.1 Gammaproteobacteria bacterium
CAGTTCTTCCATGCTCGATGCCGTTTCTTCGAGGCTTGACGCTTGCTCTTCGGTGCGTTGTGAGAGATCGGAGTTGCCGACGGCAATTTCCCGTGCTCCGGTATTAATCGCATCCACCGATGCGGTGATCTGACCAATCAGCTCTTGCAGTTGGCTGACCATACCGTTGATGCCTTCACCGAGGCGCAGGAAAAACCCGTCGAGTTCGTCAGTCGCTACCCGACGAGTGAGATCCCCTTGCACCGCCCCTTCGACTAAGGCCGTCACTTCTTGCTCAACTTTCAGCTCTTCTGTCCGGTCTGTCCATTCAATCACCGTGCCCAGGCGGGTGCCGTCTGCGTCAGCAATCGGGTTGGCCACCAGTTTGAACGTGCGTCCGCCTAATTCATTTTCCGACTCGTAGGTCGTATTCAGGGTGTCTAAAGTGCGCTGGACAGTATTGAGGTTAAAGACATTCAGATTTGCACCACGCACTCGATCGGGATCAAAGCCCGGCAGCGCTTGGCGCAGGGCCGGTAAACCTTTGTGAAACGTGTTAATCACCGCGTCGTTGGCGTAGATGATGTTAGCCTCGGGATCGGTCACCATCACGCTGGACGATACACTGTCCAAAGCATAGCGAATCCGCAGGCTTTCTGCGGCTAGACGATGTTCTTCTTCCATTTTTTCGTGCAAGTGCTCCACCATGCTTCTAACCGCATCCGCAAGTACACCGATTTCATCACGCTGCCTGATGCCACTGTCTGCCTGCCAATCGCCCTTGGAGATAGCCACTGTAGCGTTCATCAGTTGTTTGATGGGACGAGTCATCGTATATGCCACCCATACAGCCATGATAATACCTAGGATGACAATGCCGCCGGCGATCCAAAAAAATGGGGTACGCATAGCATAAACGTCTTCAAATACGTCAGCCGCATAAGCCCCTACCGCTATGGACCAACCACTGTGTTGAATAGGTGCGTACCCGAATAAACGCTCAGAACCCATGAAAAAGTATTGATCATAGCCGGATTGGCCCTGAATCATACGTTGAAACATGGCAGCCAGTGGGGTTAATACGGGATCGTCAACCGCCTCTGCAATGATATTGCGTTGATTGAGCACAAACTCACGGTTGGAATGAGCAATTAATGTTCCTTGTGAATCAATAATATAAGCATAACCGCCTGTTCCATAACCGAGGTCATCGGTCAATTCACTGAGCTGAGTCGCATCCAGTCGGGCAATCAATACCCCGGAGATAACCTGATCAGGATCATAGATCGGGGTCGCACTCATCAGCACCGGTTGTCCGGTCACTCGGCTGATAAGGACGGTGGAAAACGCCGATTTCCCCGTCATCGCCCTGTGAAAATAATCTCGATCACCCAGTTGTGCTGTGCTGCCATCAGGATAGCGCGCCTGCCCATCTGGACTGATCACCCCCATGCCGAGGTAACCTAGTCGGTGAATTGCCTGCTCCAGTACCGGCTGTTGTTGCGCCCAGTCCATACTGCGGAGATCAGGGTGCTGGGCAACGCCTTCAAGCGCTATCCGGTGTTGAGCGAGTTGCGCATCGATAACGCGAGCTGCGTTTTCAGCCATCGCAGGTAATGAGTGGTGGATGTGTTGAGTCAATGCGGATGCCGCTAATCGATATCCCGCAACCCCTAGGCTCGCGCTGGCTAAAATCAGTAAAAAACTTGTTGATAATACAATTTTTAGACTTATTTTCATGTTTTTCATGATGTTGCTGGGCGCTCCTATGCAACAATTTCACATTATGTTCGGTGAGTACGGGATAAAACAGTATTTCATTCTGTAAATACAAATACCAATGAGCCGCTGATTTGGTGGTTTATACCGTCATTGGCATTGATTCACAATGCCACACACCGATATCGCCGTTGGCGGCAGCGGCTGCGAGCAGCAGATCATCGCCGAGCTGGCTCCATGCCAAAGCGACCACTTGTTCGCGCATTTGCAAGCCCTGCACCGGTTCGTCGCCTTCGCCGACTCGCCAGAGGGCGACATAACCGTCACGACAGGCCGAAGCCAGCCAGGGTCGGTGAGGTGCAAAAGCCACAGCGCTGACGGGGGCTTCGTGCAGTTCGAGCAGCAGGGGGCGGCGTCCTTCTGGTCCCGGTGGATCAAATGGCCACAGCGTCACATCGCTGCTACCGGTTGTGGCCAGCCAGTTATTGTCCGGGCTCCAACTCAGGCCGCTGGGTTTAAGGGGATAACCGGCCATCATGGCGTCGTTGCCGTCTGCTATATACCAGAAATGCACCGTGCGATCCTGACAGCCGGCGGCTAGAATGTGGCCGTGCGGGCTCCAGGCTAAATGCAATAACGCCCCTTGCCAGAATAGATTGTGTGCCAGCGTCAGCTCGGGGACGTTCCAGAGGCGCGCCCCCTGATACCCGCCCGTCGCCAGATAGCGGCCATCGGGAGACCAGGCGATAGCGGCGACAGTAGCAGGATGCGACGCCGTGGCCCCCACGAATTGACCACTGGCGTTGTACAGCGCGGCGACTCGCCCGCAGCCCAGTGCCAACCAGTGTCCGTCCGGACTCCAAGCCAGCGACTCAACCCATTGCCCGGATTGCGGTAACCTCAAGGGCATGAGGTCACCGTCCAGCGACCACAGCAATACTTGGCCATCTTGGCCGCTGCTGGCTAACTGTTGGGTATCGGGCTGACAGGCCACCGCCAATACCCCGCCGGGATGCG
>PWUP01000359.1 GCA_003562535.1 Gammaproteobacteria bacterium
AAACATGATGATCCCATATAATAACAATAACGTCATTTTATGCTTGATCTTCCTAGGTTCCCGTGGGTCCTCTATTTTGGATAAAGTCCTTAGCAGGGTTGGCAAAAGGGAACGAAGCACTTTTAGCAAGGCTTCTGTTGTCTCCTGACGAGCTTCCTTTTCCTCTTCAACTGTTGCGTGATGATTTTTGGCATTGGTAGGTTTTAGTTTTTTAGGCTTTTCCTTCTTATCTTCCCCCATTGCCTTTTTTCTCTCTAATTTTTTCTGTTTTATCAGCTCCGGCCGCCGTTCCCGCCTGGGTAAGTTTTCCCCGTTACTTCTCATGGGGTTTTCTCTCCCACAAGATAACTTCTAAAATTAGAAATCAGGGGATATATAAAGATGTATTTAGGGCTTGAAGGATATTCTTTTTTGCGATCCATGCGGCCTCGGCCCACTGTTGTGCCTAAAAATAACCAGTTGGCTGCTTTGTAGCAGGCACCATCATACTCTTCTGTGTCCACAAAGGTTTCCATTAATACAGGCCGGTAACCCCATATCTCCTCCCAGTCACTGGCTATTCGTTTTGCCAGAAGTGATAAAACCTTGCTGGCCAGGTTTTTTACTTGAACCCAGGGGAAAATGAGAAAACGATTATTGTTTATAATGAGATGCAGACGTTGGGCTCGATCTCTTTCTGCCCAACCCAACCAGCGATCCCGATCTGCTAAAGCCCAGGCTGATGCCCCAAAAAGAATGCAGCCTATATGGTTTTCTTTGTTCAGAATAAAATAGCGGAGATTGGCCCCAAAGGGTTTTTTGTACCCCAATGGATGATACCGGTCTACATATTCATTCCAGAGCTTTTTTTCTTCTTTTTCCTGCACCAGTTCCAGGCTGATGGGTCCTATTGCTTCCACGCTACCGGAGAGAAGAGGGCCAGGGTCCGTCTGGGTTCCCGGAACAATAGCCTTGGACTTAGTACTCTTGTTTTTCTGTTTATCCGGTAATTCCACCAGCCCCATGGCTTCCAGTTTTTCCAGCAAACTCATCCCTGAAGATGTTTTAAGGGACCCGGTAGGGGTTGCCCATTCCAGGTTTTCACATACCGTGTTGGCCAATTCGGTTCTACTAAGATTTGGAAACATATCAGCAATATACTGAATATCTTCTATTTCCCCGGCTGTGAATTCACGACCAACCAAAAATAGTTTTCCTGTTTTCTTTTTCATAGTGTGGGCTCCTTTCTTCCTTTCTCCCACACTGATTTTCTCATAATTTTTCTGCAATGTCCAGTCCTTTTTCGAAAAAGTTTTTTTGGAAAACCTTAAAATCTACGTTACCAGTATACTTTTTTACTCATGCGTCACCACTGCACACCGTACAGTGGTGACGCACGAATAAAACAATTGATAGTTTTAACTCCAATAACTTCCAGTTAATACGTCGAGGGGGCCAAATTTGTGAGAAAAAAGCAATGGGGAGACCACAATTAATGCTCGAAAAAACCCTGTTATCTAGGCTTATGGAAACCAGTATAAACCCCCTCCTTGGGGATTTTGGTTTTCTCTTCAAATCGAGTTTTTGAAGTTAGCCCGCCAACCGTAACTGAAAGCAGTTAGAATTCCGAAGATTAGTCAGCCTACCCTTATCCAGCCAAGGGCCTGACAGGGTAGTAAAAAGAAAGTCGAGGGTGCCCCCTTCTCCAAAACGTTTAACCATCTCTTCCACATACAGACTGTTTAAGAATATGGTATTGATTAAATGCCCTAACCGCATAAGATAATGGTATCCCTTCATGGCAACCCAATTTTTTGCAAAACAGTGTTCATACTCATACCCGTGGCGCTTTTCAACCAGGATATCATTTTCTATGGACCAGCGATTTCTAGCTGCCAGATTGCAGCGTTCATGTACATTTTTAACATTGATGGGGTTTCTGGATACCCAGGCATGTTTTGAGGTTTTCTTGACCATTTGCTTTTTTCCTTTATCATACTCTTCCCAGGTTTCATAACATTCTACAACATGAATGGTAATGTATTTCATTCTGGTGCCCTGTCTGAAATCATACCTTATATTGTTAATCCAGATGAACTCTTGCTGTCGGTTACCCCATATTTGAGAGTGGGTATTCCCCGTTTCTAATTTCTTGAGTCCTTCTACTTCTTCCCAAACACTGGGCAATGATTTATCTTGAAGGACAATCATGAAATCCCAGTTATATTTGCGGCATAAAGACATAACCGGTCCGGTGGGATACAAGCCATCCAGGAGCAGCTTGATGCGCAAGCGGGGAAAATATTTCTTCAGCTTTGCAGCCACCCGCTTGAAGGCTATCTGTTCACAATCCTGTTTATTTTCAACTGTACCTACCGCACTATATTCCAGACATTCACTCAGTAATGGGAGGGAAAACTTATTGGCAAATACCAGGTTCACTTCCAGCATGTATACATAATACTGTTTCTCTTTTTCCTTGCCCACTGTCCGCTCCAGGCATTCCTCTTCCCAGCGGTAATCCCTGGTAAACTTCTGTGTACCATCAATGGCTACATGATAACACTTTCTCAGAAGAAAGTTTTGGAATTTCTTTTTCCGCATGAGTTCTTTTACTAAATCAACCATGGCTGTTTGAATTCCTTCGACATCGATTCCGCACAATAAGCGATAAAGGGTATCACCATGGGGTATCGTTTCCAGTTCGGGGATGAGCTTTTGTAGATTCTCC
>PWUP01000354.1 GCA_003562535.1 Gammaproteobacteria bacterium
ACCCTCAACCCAGCCGTACCTGAACTCTCCCCTTCGTTCTCCCTTCCGGAGATCGAACGTCGCGGCGTGGGCGGGGGGTTTAGAGACCGCGGTTCAGACCAAAATAGGGCTTTAGGAGGTATTTGGGCGGGAATGGCTGTACTCTCACCGGCATTCCGCCAGCTTGTGCATCAGCTCATGCAGGCTGACGGCTTGGATGTCTGCGCCGAGAGGAAAGCTGTCTTCGCCGCCATGGACGACGTATTTCCGGGCAGGGCGTAAGTCCTCGCAGGCACTGTGGAAGCCTTTTGTGACCGTAGGTGCGGTACTGCGCTTGATTTCGACCGCCCAGAGTTTGCCACCGCCTAAGTCGATCACTAGATCGATCTCCGCTCCTCCTTTAGTGCGGTAAAAACCCATCACCGCTCGTTCAGACAGAACCGCAGCAATGTTTTCGATTACAAAGCCTTCCCAACTACCGCCCACGACAGGGTGACCCAAGAGTTCATTTACGCCGTTAATGCCTAGCAAAGCGTGAGTAATGCCACTGTCACGGATGTATATTTTGGGTGATTTCACCAACCGCTTGCCCTGATGGACAAGCCACGGTTGCAACCGACGAACCAGTAACAGATCGACCAGCAAATCAAGATAACGAGCAACGGTGACGCCCGTTACGTCAAGACCTCTAGCCAGCGCGGATGCGTTAAGCAGGGTTCCTTGATTATGGGCCAACATGGTCCAGAAGCGGCGTAGTGTTTCAGCGGGGAGACGCGGTCCAAGCTGAGGAATATCACGCTCTAGGTAGGTGCGGATGAAATTCAGCCGCCAGTTCAGGCTATCGGCGTCGTTTTCGGCCAGAAAACTGTCGGGGAACCCTCCACGGTGCCATAAGGTATAGCGTGCGTCCGGTGCAATTTCTGTGACAGTGATGGGGGACAGTTCACAAAAGGCAATACGTCCGGCCAAGGTCTCGCTGCTTTGTTTAAGCAGTTCGATGGATGCCGAGCCCAGCAGCAGAAACTGCCCGTATTTTTTTCCCTGGCGGCGGCGTTGATCAATGATGCCACGCAAGGGTGCAAAGACATTCGGGGTGCGTTGTACCTCATCCAGTACCAGCAAGGTATTGTCGTTGAGTTCACAAAACTGTTCGATATCCGAAATTTTAACCAGATCACGCGGGCTTTCCAGATCCAGATAGACCGCTTCACGGTTGCTGACGAGCGTATGCGCCAGCGTAGTTTTGCCGACCTGACGAGGTCCTAGCAGAGCAACTGCCGGATACTTGTCCAGCAATTCATCTAAGCGCTGTTGCAGTTTTCGTTGAATCATGTGTCCAAATTTAACATGAAATATTAAATTTGGACAGTTGTTGATGTCCCGCATCTGCACCTTGGCCGGGACATCCAGTGGCAGTCAAGGCTACTGAGCGTTGACTTGGCGCAATGCCCCTGGCAACCACGGGGCGTCCAGCGGGCTGCGACCGGGTACGTTCTCGAATTGAAATTCTAAGGTGAACATCGCCCGCCAAGTGCTCTCGCGTCCACGTCCGCGGCGATCCGTCCAAGCGTGTTCAGGTTGAATCTCATAAAACAGCCAAGGGCGCATAAACGTGCTGCGAAACCGTGCATTGACGTAGTACTCTTCAACCTGATAATTGGGGCGGGTATCACCGAACAGCCCCGTTTCCAAGCGCACCGCCCTTGATCGGCTCATTTGGTAGAACCACGTTAAACTGGAATCCCATTCCACTCCATCGCTGGTTTCCGAGAACGTACCGCCCGTGCTCCAGCGCAGCATAGTATCCGGGTTGAGCAAGTGCTCCCAATCGACTCGGGTGCGAGTCCCAAAGCCATCATCGCGTTCCCAGAACAGGGTTTGTGTCCAGCGTACCTGAGTGTCATCGGCCACGGGCCAAGTGTAGCGATAACGACCGGCGACAAATGGGGTAATCGGGAAGCGAGCGAGAAAACCGCCTTCGACGCTGTACTGGCCAAATTCATCGTCGCTGATAATATAGCGTAAACCCAATTGGGTGGTGGACAGGCTGGCGTCCTCACGCCGTGAAGGCTCACCAAATTCACCGCGGATATCTTCGTCGCGGCTGACCAGCAGGCGCAAATGCTCAGAAAAACGCGGTAGCCGCACATTGGCAAAGGCTCGCGCGCGGTAGCGGGTGCCTTCACCTTCGCCCCAGCGGATTTCATTACGCCAGCGAATGAAGGTATAGACGGGGGTTTCCTCATCGGCGCGCGGGTCGCCAAAAAAGCCATCGAACCAAGCGGCTGGTTCGCATAAACGGCGGTTCATATAGGCATGGGAACGATCCAGCCAGCTCTCTGGGCGACCTTCAGGATCACGGCAGGATAGAGCAATCACATCAATAGGTTCAACCGCAAGCTCGGGTAGCGCAGGGGCTTGATCATCGCCCGCATAGGCGGTAGTTATCGCAAATATCATGACAGCGGCAATCAAAACAGGGGGTATCATCGGTAGTGCTCGTTAACATTGTGCTGAGTTAAAGGAGTGTCTCATACTATAGCGGCAGTTAAGGTAAAAAGAATATGGTAGGTATGCCGGATCAGTATTGGATGCGCCAGGCGTTACAGTTGGCTCACCATGCGGCCGTTCACCAAGAAGTCCCAGTCGGTGCACTGTTGATTGATCCGCAGCGTCCGTTGGGACTCCAGTTGCTGGCTCAAGGCTGGAATCAGCCGATCACTGCCTGTGATCCCACAGCGCATGCGGAGATCATTGCTTTGCGCCTAGCGGCTCAGCGTGTGGGTAATTATCGTTTACTGGGCAGTACTCTATATGTCACTCTGGAACCTTGTGCCATGTGTGCTGGAGCGCTGGTGCAAGCGCGGGTGGCACGGGTGGTGTATGGGGCAGGGGATTCGCGTAATGGCGCCTGTGGTTCGGTCTTCGATGTGTTACGCAGCCCTACGCTGAACCATCAGGCACAGGTCACCGCTGGAGTATTGGCCGCAGACTGCGCCGAGCTGTTGCGACGGTTTTTTCGCGCTCGGCGCTGAATAGTCAAATCGTTATTTGACCGTGATACAGGTGCAGTGCGCCAATCCAGCCACTTTATGCGAGACGCTGCCTAGCAAAAAGCCGCTGACATCGCCAATGCCACGATTGCCCATGACGATGGTATCAACGTGCAGCTTTTTGGCCTCCTCAATAATCGTCCGTGCGGGTGGCCCGCGCTTGATGCGGGTTTCAAAACGGGCAAATCCGCGACTGCGGGCATGATTAGCCGCAGATTCAATGATTTCTGTTGCAAAATCACGCAAAGCTTCATCTGGGGTATCCAGATGCTGATACGAGCGTACCAATGACAGCGAGCTTTCAATATACGAGTGATGCTTATACACGCTGAGTAAAATCAGCTCCGAGTCAAAATGATTGGCCATATCAATCGCAAAATCTAGGGCGCGGATCGCGTTATCGGAGCCATCAATTGCAACGAGCAATTTCTTCAACATCATTCACCTCCGTATCAGCCAAATGCCAAACTAGGCAAGAACAGGGCGATCTGCGGGAACATAATCAGTAGTGCGGAAGCCAGCAGTAGCATGAAAATAAAGGGCGGTGTGCCACGGATGACATCCAGATACGGTCGTTTGAAAATAGCGATGGCCGTAAATATATCGCAACCAAACGGTGGGGTAGCCGAACCAATGGCAACCTGCAACACAATAACCGTACCGACCAGCACCGGATCGAGACCGACGCCCTGCACAATCGGCGCGAAAATCGGCACAAACACTAAGATCACCACAATCGGGTCAACAAACATGCAGCCGATGAAAAACGCGATGGCAATCGCGATCAGTACCGTGGTCGGTCCGGCCACATCCAGCCCGAGTGTACCGATAATTTCTTGGGGGATGCGGGCAAAGGAAATCGTCCATGAAAACGCGGCACCTGCAGCGACCAGAATAAACACCACAGCAGTGATTAAGCCGGTAGAGCGGGCAATTTCGATCAGCTCCCGTGGTTTGATCGAGCGGAAAATAATCACCTCTAGAATAACCGCATACAGGACACACACCGAGGCCGCTTCGGTAGGGCTGAAAATGCCGCCGTAGATCCCCCCGACCACAATGACCGGAAAACCCAGTGGCCAGAGGGCGCGCACGGTAGCATGCCCGCGCTGCCGCCAGGTGGCTTTCTCTAAAGTAGGAATATTGTGATAGCGGGCATAAAGGTAGGAATAGGTACAAAACATGGCCAAGATTAATAAACCCGGGCCGATCCCGGCGATGAATAACTCGGCAATCGAAGTGCCCGAAATGACGCCGTAGATGATCATGCCGATGGAAGGCGGAATCAGAAAGGCGATATCACTGGCATTGATGGCCAACGCCATAGTGAAAGAATCTTTATAACCGGCTTTGAGCATCTTGGGCCGCAAGGGACCACCGATAGCGACAACCGTCGCTTGGGTCGAGCCGGAAACCGCTCCAAACAGGGTGCAGGTGGTGGCAGTGGTGATCGCCAACCCACCGCGTACATGGCCGACAAAGCGCATGACCAGATCCAGTAAACGATCCGCCGAATGGCCTTTGGTGATGATATCAGCGGCGAGAATGAACATCGGCACGGCAATCAGTGCCGTCGGCTGGATGCCGCCAATCATCTGCTGGATAATAATTTCCGGGCGCATCCCGCTAAAGAAAACGAAAAATCCCAGCACCACAGCGGCAATTAACGGGATCATCATCGGAAAGCCCAGCAACAGCAGGACGATCATGGTGGTTACCATTAAGGTGGTCATGGTACGTCCTCCGTCACAAGACCTTAGGTTGTTCGGGTGGGGAATCGGTTTCCTCGTAGACATCCACCTGTTCCCAAGAGATGTACACATC
The DNA here is from genome assembly GCA_003562535.1 of Gammaproteobacteria bacterium. Lineage (GTDB taxonomy): Bacteria > Pseudomonadota > Gammaproteobacteria > Competibacterales > Competibacteraceae > SKOM01. Next base: position 4,857 of record PWUP01000354.1, read on the forward strand.
GGGAGCGGTGAGATTACGCACCACGGTCAACCAATACTGAATGCCGGTGATCGCAAAACCTACGGGAATCCATAAATAAGTCAAATACAAAGGGACTTGCAGCGCTGGAGTGACCCGGCCGAGTCGCGCAACCCGTTCGACATATAAATACGAATAATACGCCAGTAAAAACATAAAGGCTCCGGTGACCGCAGCGATGATAATCATCAAGATCTTCTTGCCACGATCTCCAAGCTGATCGTAGAACGCCGACATGCGGATATGTCGGCCTTTACGTGCCGCATAGCCCAGACCTACGAAGGTGATCAGCACGATTAAAAACCGGTTAAGTTCCTCAGAGAAATACAGGCTCTGATTAAATACAAACCGTCCAATGACATTAGATATTGAGTTAACCGCCATTAAAATCACCCCCCAAGCCAGTACCCAAGCTTCGAAGCGAGCGATCCCTGCATCGATAATATTGAGCGAGCGGATGAACAGGTTAGATTTACGGGTCTCACCCATTAGCAATAATCCTCTAGTGAAATAAGCTATGCCCAATAAAGCTAGCAGCGATAAAACAAAAAAATGTCAGATTTATAATTAGATGACCGAAATAATATCGGTATAATGAATAAGGTTTTGTAAATAATGGAAAATCATGAAACTCGATAGCTATGATCTCAACATTTTGCTGACGCTGCAGCGCGAAGGTCGGATGACTAAACTGAAACTGGCCGAGGCGATCAATCTATCGCCCAGCGCCTGTTGGGAGCGGTTACTGCGCTTGGAGCAGACTGGAGTGATTCGAGGGTATCACGCTGACATTGATCTTGATCGTCTGGTTAAAACCATTACTGTGTGGGTTGAGCTGAACCTCAAGCATCATCGCGCCTACGATTTTAACCGCTTTGAACAGGCGATGCGTATGCAACCGGAGGTCGTAGAATGTTTTGCTACCGGGGGAGGCATCGATTACTTGGTAAAAATCGTGACCGATGATATCACCCGTTACCAGAGTTTAATCGATCAATGGTTGGCCGACGATATTGGTATTGACCGTTACTTTACCTACATCGTCACTAAACCCGTTAAACAATCTATGGGTTATCCGCTCGACACCTTGCTCGCTGCCCGCGATACCCAGACGATGACCTGACCCGCATCCGAAACATTTTCGGCTCATCTGGTTTTATTTAGACAATTTTTCAGTCGATAACTGCTAGCCTTAAAAATTGTGATCATCACATAGGCGTGATAAACACCTATGAGTTAAGTTGGTTTGGTCGTAACACACTGTTCCTAATCAGGAGGTAATATTGATGTTGAAACAACCATCCACGCGTATACTTGGTGCATTACTCGGTATCAGCGTGCTGACCGGTACGGTTCAAGCGGCCGAGTGGAAATTCGCCATTGAAGAAATTACGGGTAGTGTTCAAGATCGTTACGCTCAGGAATTTAAACGCCTGATCGAGGAAAAATCCGATGGAGCCATCACCGTAACCGTATATCCTTATGGATCTTTAGGAACTTCAGCAGAACTTACCGAATTAGTCCAAATCGGTGCTGTCCAGTTGGCCAATGCCTCTCCTGGCCATCTCGGTTCATTAGTACCTGAAGTGCAGGTGTTTTCCATTCCCTACTTGCTGTCAGAAAATAATGACGTTAACAAGCAAGTATTGACTGAAAGCGAGGTGATTTATGGCCCGATTGCGGAGGCGCTAGAGCGACGCGAACTGCGGCTGCTGACCATGTATCCTGAAGGCGACATGGTGTGGACGGCCAACAAGCCCATCCGTAGCCCTGAAGACTTCAATAATTTTAGAATCCGCACTATGGTGTCACCGATGTTGGTCAGCGCTTATGAGGCGTTTGGTGCCAGCCCAACACCCATGCCTTACGGTGAAGTCTATGGGGGCTTACAGTTGGGCTCGATTGATGGCCAAGTCAACCCTATCTTCGCGATTGAGGAAATGAAATTTTACGAAGTTCAGGACTATATGATTTGGGCCGGTCAACAGCAGTTCACCACCACAGTCGTTGCCGGTGATGACTGGTATCACTTTATGCTGTCTGATGAAGAACGCGCCATGCTTGACGAAACGATTGCTGAGCTAGCGGACTTTATCATGGACGTTCAAGAAGAATATAACCAGGAACGTTTGGACAAAATTCTTGCCGATAAGCCGGATATGCAGCTCATTGAATTGACCGAAGAAGAACGTGCCGTGTTCCGTGAGCGCAGCATGGCAGTCCGTGATAAGTTCATCGATATGGTCGGTGAGTCCGGTCGTACCGTACTCGAAGGTCTGTTAGCAGAATTCGAAGCGGCTGAGGCCGCACTCAGCGGTTATTAATAGCGCAGCGGTTGATTGCCCACCTTCTGACCGAGCCGTTCTGGCTCGGTTTTTGTTTAGGTGCGTTTGTCGGGTATCGGCATCGGTCGCCCAAACAAAAACCCTTGAAAATAATTGACATTAATCTGGCGACACAGTTCTGCCACCGATTCCGTCTCGATGCACTCCGCCAGTGTGGCAATGCCAATGTCTTGGCCTAAACGGTTCATTAGCTGCAGGAGCTGATAACGCGGTGAGTGTTGATCAGCCAGTTCATTGATCAATACATAATCAAACTTTAAGTAGTCGGGCGGTGCTTCGACAAGTTCAAGCAAACGCGCCTGTCCTGCGCCGAAGTCATCATAAGCTAAACGAATCTGTAAAGCGTTTAACTGCTGGCGTAACTCCTTAATCAGTTTCGGACTGGTGATGGCGGCCTCATGAATTTCCAACACCAAAGGTAGGCGCGGATTGAGACGGCGGCACAACTCCAGGCTGGTTAATAAGCGGGGTATATCATTGAGTTCTTTAGGTGAGATATTAAAAAAAATCGGCTGTTGAATGCCGCTGTGAGCCAGTAAACTCATACCTCGGTGGCGCAGTAGCTCGCTGAACTCCACACTCAGCCCGAGCATATCGGCCAGAGCGATCAGTGGTTCTGGGGACTCAGGTAGCTCGGGGTGACAACCGCGACCGAGCAGCTCGTACCCATACAAGTGACCTTGAGTGGTAGTAATCGGCTGGATGACACCGGTTACTTGACCTTGTTTCAGGAGGTCTCGAAAAGCACCACTTTTTAAGGGGAATTGATGGCTAAGGTTCAGCGGTCCTGACATTGTGCTGTCGGGGGCTATGCCGATAGAATCAGCGGCAATCGGTACCGTTGGTTCTTGCGTCAGTCGAAATTCTAAGTTGGCAAAATGTAAAATGTCGCCGTCCTGTACAGCCGTGGTGTGCTCGATGCGTTGATGGTTGACAAATGTTCCATTGGTACTGCCGCAATCTGATAACCTGAGTTGTCCATCAACCAAGATGAATTCAGCGTGTCGCCGCGAGGTCAAATTTGATTTGAGTACGAAGTGACACTCGGCAGAGCGACCTACCGTGAAAGGGTATTCAGCGATTTGAGTGCGGTGTATTCGACTTGTATGGCTTTCAAAAGCTTCAATAAACCAACGTGATGGAGCACTGGACATGAACAAAACTCCTGGCGATCAGGTAATATGGCTTGAACACTATAAGCTATAGTGATTACCAAGGCTATGGTATATTTAAAGTTAATTAATACATCAACTCTAATGCCTGAGGTCGAACAGACCATTTAACGGGTGAATACTGGGTAAGCTGTGGCGCGTCATTCATAATCATTCACCATCAAGAGTTTACAATTAGTTATGAGGATCAGTCTAATGAGTGTAGTTAACCGCGCGCTTTTGGGGGTATGTCTCCTGCTGCTCGGTATGGCACTAGCCCAGGCACAAACGCCGATTCGCTTCCAACTGGACTGGCGGTTTGAGGGGCCAAGTGCGTTGTTTCTGTTGACAGAGGCCAAAGGGTATTTTGCCGAAGAAGGGCTGAATGTCACCATCGATTCCGGCAGCGGCTCGGCAGGAGCGATTAACCGCGTGGCTTCAGGAGCCTATGATATGGGCTTCGGGGATATCAATGCCCTGGTCGAGTTTTTAGCCAATAACCCCAATGCCCCTGGTGTGCAAGCGGTGTATGTGGTCTATGACGGCACGCCAGCGTCGGTGTTTACCCTCAGTGGGCGAGGTATTACGGAACCGGCTGATTTAAGCGGTAAAACTTTGGGTGCCCCCACGTTTGATACCGGCTACCGCGCTTGGCCGCTGTTCGCTGCCGTCAATGACGTTGACCCTGACCGTGTGGTCTGGCAGGCCATGGATCCGGCGCTGCGCGAAACCATGTTGGTGCGTGGTGAGGTGGATGCGATCACCGGATTTTACTTCACCAGTCTGCTCAATCTCATCGCCCGTGGAGTGGCTGAAGACGATATTATCGTCATGCCGTATCCCGATTACGGGGTCAAGCTCTACGGCAATGCCATTGTTGCCAGTGATGCGTTTATCCAATCCCATCCCGAAGCGATTGCCAGCTTTTTGCGTGCCTTCAGTCGCGGAGTGGCCGATGTCCTAGCCGATCCCGAAGCCGCCATCGAGCATGTGTATCGGCGTGATCCTCTGATTGACCGCAGCGTAGAGCTGCGCCGCTTGCAGTTGGCGATTGAGGGGTCTATTGATACGCCCAGTGCGCGTGAACTGGGCATGGGGGCTGTGGATAGGCAGCGCTTGGCCGATTCGATTGAGCAAGTCGGCATGGCATTTGGGTTAGACGCCAGTATCCTACCCAGTGCTGACCGAGTATTTAACGCTTCCTTTTTACCCCCCATCGAGCAGCGTCAGGTGTTTGCTGACTAACGGAGGCTGCTGTTGATGAGTGCACGCCTTCCTGCGGGAAGCGGTCAGCCGTTTATTGATTTTAATCAGGTGGCGCTGGCCTATTCACCGAGCAGCGGTAATGCCATTGAAGACATTTCCCTGACCATCCACGAAGGCGAATTTGTCGCCTTTGTGGGGCCCAGCGGCTGCGGCAAATCCACTTTCATGAAATTGGGTACTGGATTAAAACGCCCCACAGCGGGTACGGTAACCGTCGATGGTCAGGTGGTCACTGGGCCGCTGAAAATTGTCGGCATGGCGTTCCAGAATTCCAATTTATTGCCTTGGCGCACGACTCTGGACAATGTGCTGTTGCCACTGGAAATTGTGCAACCCTATCGGTCACGGTTTCGGCGCGAGAAAGCGGCATTTGCAGAACGCGCCCGTGAGTTACTGGCCAAGGTCGGTCTGAAGGGTTATGAGCATAAATACCCTTGGGAGCTGTCCGGGGGGATGCAACAGCGAGCCTCAATTTGTCGAGCCTTGGTGCATCAGCCGCGGTTGTTAATGCTGGATGAACCCTTTGCCGCCTTGGATGCGTTCACCCGCGAAGAGCTATGGTGTATGTTGCGCGATATTTGGGCCGAACAGCGTTTCACAGTGGTACTGGTCACTCATGATCTGCGTGAAGCGACGTTTTTAGCCGATACGGTCTATGTCATGAGCGCTCGCCCTGGGCGGATTTTAGAGCAGCGTTCGATTGATCTGCCCCGTCCCCGCGATTTGGAGATCACTTACACGGAAGACTTCATCGAACTGGTGCATCAGCTCCGTGCTCGGATTGGTCGGATTCGTAAGACGGAGGCACCGCAATGAAACCGACTGCGCT
>PWUP01000060.1 GCA_003562535.1 Gammaproteobacteria bacterium
CCCTGTCGAGGGCACAGAGTGCACTGATCGCGGCTTGGGCTGTCACGGTATGGGTGTGCGGCGTCCGGGTGAGTCGTCTCACTCGCGATCATCCGGGTTCAAGCCTGCGCCCTCCCCGTGCAAGCCGCCGGAGACCTCTTCGGTCGCTTCGGCGGCAAGAGTTTTGGGCAGAATCAGATTCAGTAGGATTGCGATGGCTGCCGCTGGAAGGATACCCGATGTCAGCAGTACGCGCGGCGTGTCGGACAGATGTTGCAGTGCAGAAGGCTCCAGTTGCAAGCCCAGCCCGAGCGACAGCGCGATTGCGAAGATGACCATATTACGGCGGTTCCAGTGCACATCGGAGAGCATCGAGATGCCTGCTGCCACGACCATGCCGAACATCACGATGACGCCGCCGCCGAGCACCTCGATGGGGATGGTCGAGATCGCTGCGCCCACCTTTGGAAACAGCCCGGCCAGGATTAGAAACAAGGCACCGAAGGTCACGACATGGCGGCTCATAACGCCAGTCATCGCGATCAGGCCGACATTCTGACTGAAGCTGGTGTTGGGCAGCGCACCGAAAAGTCCCGAGGCGGCGGTTCCCAACCCATCGGCGAACGTTGCACCCCGGATCTCGGGCTCGGTGGCTTCACGTCCAGCGCCACCCTTGGTGATGCCAGAGACATCTCCCACAGTTTCCACTGCCGAGACAAAGGCCATTGCGCAAAAACCGATAACCGCCGCGACAGTGAACTCCAGCCCGAAGTGTAGTGGGTTGGGCAGCGCGAAGACTTCCGCACGCTGGATGCCACCGAAGTTGACCATCCCCAGCGACCAGGCCACTACATAGCCAGCAATTAGGCCGAGCAAAACCGCTGACACTGACAACATGCCGCGTGCGAAGAACTTCAGCCCCAGGGTGACGAAAATCACGACCAGTGCAACCGACCAGCTTTGCAGGTTGCCGAATGCTTCGGTACCCATCGCGGGAACCCCGCCTGCTGCGTACTGAACACCGACTCCCACCAGCGCGAGGCCGATCATGGTCACAACGAGTCCAGTGACCAGAGGCGGCAGCGCAAATCGAATTCTGCCGATCACCGTGCCCAGTGCCGCATGGAACAGTCCCCCGACCAGAATGCCCCCCATCACCGCTGCCATGGCATCCACGCCCTTGCCGGCAACCAGCGGGATCATGATTGGAATGAACGCGAACGAGGTGCCCTGGACAATCGGCAGGCGGGCACCGACCGGGCCGAAGGTGATGGTCTGCAGCAGCGTGGCGACGCCAGCGAAGAACATCGACATCTGGATCATGTAGATGAGATTCGGGAAGTCCGGCGAGTTGGAGCCGAAGCCAAACCCGGCTGCACCTGCCACGATGATGGCTGGCGTCACATTGGCGACGAACATCGCCAGCACATGCTGTACCCCAAGCGGGATGGCTTTGTGTAGCGGCGGGGTATAGTCGGGATCTCGCAGTTGTTCCGGGGTTCCGAGGGTGCTGCCTGCCATGTCTTACGCCTCCTGTATGAGGGATTCAGCCGAGTCTGCCGACTGCGGATAATTTAGTAGTGGACTCCGACTTGCTCACCAATCGCTTTGTGGGTGTAGCGCTTGGTCTTCCACAGGCGGATGGCCTGTTTACGTTTTTCTTCTTGGGCCACCGCAGAAAGCGACCGGGCATCGTTTTTCATGATCCAATAATAGTTGATCTACTTTACAGCTGGGTTAATACGTGGTGTTAGGGTGGGAGAGGTATTTTATCTAAGGTATTACTGGAAAGAAAATCCCATATCTGCTGTACACAAGGGTTAGCCGCATGGCGAGAGGTATAAATCACGATTTCCAGATCGCAGGATGGAGATACATCATCCAGAGCCATTAATGTGCCCCGTTCGAGATCAGGACGGATCAGGCTTTCAGGCAACCATGCCACACCTACACCGTTGACGACCAATTCGCGAACCCCCAAGGCAAACGCTGATTCACAAATGGTTTCAATCCCCACAGTCTGCATCAGTTGCGGTAAGCGCTCATCCCATAAAACCTGTCCGAGAAAACTGTCTCTAGGGTAAGTGAGCATGGGTAGTGGCTGTCCGGTGACTAGACCATGCTCGGGAATGCCATCATGAGCAGCGGACACCAGTCTCAGGCGGTCATGACCTACGGCGAGTCGACTGAATGTTGGTGAATACAAGCGAGCGGGATTAACCATCGACTCGTAACACACCAGAAAGTGGGCTAACCCTTGCATCAGCAAAGACACACAATCCGACTTGTTGGCTGAGCGCAGACGATACGCATAATGGAATCCAACACCTTGTAACCGCCGAATCAGTCGGGGTACGAATGCGGTCGCCAAGGTATGTTGGGTAGCTAAAATGATGCGGTTCATGCCGCTGTCATCGGCACGCATCTGACTGCGTAGCCGGTACATATTATTGAGCAAATTGCGTATTTCAGCCTGATATTCCAGTGCTAGCGGTGTAAACGCTAGCGGCTTGCGTCTGCGGTCTACCAGATGCACACCCAGCCAGTCTTCCAGTGCTTGGATGCGTCTTGAAAACGCGGGTTGACTCAGATGGCGGCGTTCGGCGGCTCGAGAAAAGTTGCCTGTCTCCAGCAATAACAGAAAATCCTCCAACCACTTGGATTCCATGACTTGGCTACCTCGGTGATATGATCCGCTGCTATTATGCGTAA
>PWUP01000147.1 GCA_003562535.1 Gammaproteobacteria bacterium
AAGATGGACGTTGTCTCTGATGATGATGCTGAAATGTGCGAAATGGAACGGCTATTATCTGGCCCGAAGGATTTTGATTTTTAGGAGGATGGGAAAAATGAGCAGCAAAAAAGCGGCATTATCTTATATCACCGATTACCGGGATAACTTACTGGCCCAGGTGGTGGACGATGTGACGGTACGAGCTTATAACCTGGTCAAGGCCAGGGAACGCCTGGAAATGGCCAGGGGTAAAGCGGATCCCCAGGTGCAAGAGGAACGATGGGAGGAGCTCCACCGCTGCATCGGGCACCTGGCCGGGGCGATGCTATCCAGTGAACAGATCATCGCGTTATCATCTTTAATCGAAAAGTTAAACAATGGCGAACAAAAAAACGACGAACATTGATTTGACGCGGCATTTATGATATAATATTCTCAAAGTGAATACCGACGCTGGGGGTAATGACTGCCGGGCGGCAGGAGTGCAAAGGCGGCTTGCAAATCGGACGAGGTTTGAGCAGCCCATCCACCAGTAAGGCGAAAACCTTTTCACGGGCGTGTTAAGCGTATCGCGGAAAAACCCAAAAACAAGGGTTGGCCGTGGTGCGCTTTTTCGGTTTAACGGCAGCCCTGGGAAGGTGAGTTACTATGCAGAAGGTGATGGGTTACCTCCGTCAACAAGACGAAATAAGAAGCAAGTTATCCGAAACGGAAGAGCGCGCTGCCGAAGAAAAAAGGGATCTGACCCCTGATGAACAACGCGCTTTCGAGGAAGGCACAGCGAAGGTAAAGAAGATCCGCGAAGAAATGGAAGCTTATATCGCGGCGAATAACCTGCAGGACGAATACGAGGATTTCAGGTCGAATAATGACCGGCTAGTGAAAGAAGAGGGCCCCGTAGATGGCGGCCATTTAACGTATCAGACCGTTAAGCCAGCCAAAGGCCGGGATTATCGGAGTATGTTCGGAGTTACCGGCAGGCTGGACGATGGCGGCTGGAAGAGCCCCGATCAATTCCTGGACGCGGTAATTTCTGGCCGTTACGATGAACGGTTTATGAATACTACAGTGCCGAGCGAAGGCGGGTTCAGCGTGCCCGAGGTTATGGCCAGCCAGTGGCTGGATGCCTCCCTTGAACGGGAAATTTTGCGGCCCCGCTGCCGTGTGTACCCGATGACCAGCAAAACGCTATCGGTGCCCGGTTATGATGCAAGCGATAACTCCACCGCTTTGCTCGGTGGTTATAGTGGCCAGTGGCTGGCAGAAGGCGGCACCGCTACCAGGCAGCAGGCCACGCTGCGGGCAATTACGCTGCAAAGTAAGAAGCTGGCCATTTTTACCCAGGTAAGCCGGGAGATCCTGGCCGATGGCGTGAACTTTGAGCAGCAGCTGACCGCTGGCCTGGCCGATGCGATCTCTTACCTGCTGGATGAGGCTATGCTGGTTTCGGGAACGGGTGCTGGCCAGCCGTTATCAATTTTGAACTCTAATTCCACCGTGGAAGTGGACCGCGAGCCTGGCCAACCGGCTGACCAGATACTGATGGATAACCTGGTCAAAATGAGCCAACGCCTGGCCCCGTCGGGGCACCGGGATGCGCTGTGGGTTAGCAGCCATGAGAACATGGCATCTCTGATGATGCTTTCCGTGTCCGTGGGCGTGGGCGGGAGTTTCGTCCCGGCGGTTACGTCTATCGGCGGGCGGCATACTCTTTTCGGGCGTGAGCTTATATTCAGCGAAAAGCTGCCGGCCCAGGGTGAACTTGGATCCGTCATGCTGATTAGTCCGAGCCATTACGTGCTGGGGCTGCGGCAGACGATGGCCGTTGACCGTTCGAACGCTGCCGGCTGGTTGCAGGACCTGGTGGACATTCGGATCATTATTCGCGCCGATGGCCAGCCTGTGATCGCCGAACCGAAAACACCACGGCGTGGGAACGATACCGTGTCTCCGTTCGTCGTATTAGGTGCAGCCTAAAGGGGGCGGCGTAGATGCTGACTGAAAGAACCTGGGGCAGCGTTAAAAAAGTAACTTATCAGTGGACCAGCAACGCCACCGGCGATGCCACAGCTGTGACTACTCAACAGTATGATGGCGCTATTCAGAGGCTTGTGACCGTTCCCGGCACGGCAGGGGACCAGCCGACGAACCTGTATGATGTAGTGGTGCAGGACGGCGACGACGTAGACGTGTTAATGGGCGAAGGCCTGGACCGTTCGAACGTGAACACCGAGCAGGTGAACGCGGCCAGCCTGGGCATCGTGGGTTATAGCACCTTGACGTTCGTTATCTCTGGCGCTGGCGACAGCAACACCGGCGTTGTTCACCTGTATATCAGGTAAGGTGTATCCGTAGGGGGCGCCTGACCCCTGCGTTCATATACACAGCATAAACTCTAATACTTTCCGTAGTTCCATTTTCAAACCTCCTTTGACCCCTGGGGCCTGTGTTGCTGCGCGGGCCCTGGGGGAAAGAGCAAGCTCCTGGATCCACGGATCCGTTCATGCGTGTTAGACCTCCTCTTTCAAGGCCCCCGGTGCTTCACTCCCGCCGGGGGTTTCTCTTTTTGTGTAAACGGCCACAGGAAGGGGGCCAGGAGGCACCAGGGCGGCCAGGGAACTTTTTAGACATTCGCAAGGATCCTGACCACCACCGGGATCCTACCATAGGCATTACCCCCTCAAGGGAGAAGCCCCCGCCGT
>PWUP01000349.1 GCA_003562535.1 Gammaproteobacteria bacterium
AGAGCATAATACACAGACTGGATGTTTGTCAACATCATGATTTTTAATTATTTGTTGTTTACTTGAAATCCGGAAGAGCCTCTCAAACTCAATGACGGGTATATTGCATTCACGCTATGTCATATCCTCCGTTTTGCGTGGTTTCCCATCGTCGTCAAGCAACACTCGCTCAACGGTTTGGGTGTGCTGTTGGCGGGTCTGCTCTAAGCGGTGAATAATTTCACCGTTCAAGCTACGGTGATTCTGCCGGGCTTGCTGTTGCAACCAACGGCGTAAATCAGGGTTCATCCGAACCGGTGTGGGGGTGAGTTTTTGGGTCATAGCGTTATCCTTTGGATTCTTTTTGATTCCATAAGAATCCTAATGTATCCGTTGCGGTGAATCAATAGGAATCCCATAATTCATTCCATGAGTGAACGAATCGCACCCTATCCAGTGCGGATGCCTGATGACTTACGGTCAGAATTGGAAGGTGTCGCCAAGCGCAACAAACGCAGCTTGAATGCTGAAATAGTGGCGCGGCTAGAACAAACGCTAGGACGAACATCGGAACCTGATGACCTGTCAACGGACATTCCAGATTGGGGGCGTGAGCTTCATCGACGCCTAGACCAAATTGAAAAACTCATTAAGTCGAGGCAAGCCTAGCAAGCTGATCCTTTGATTCTGCCGTCCTTGATCGCTTCGACGGTTGAACGCCGCCAACCTTTAAGTCGGGGGCCGATTTGAACTGGGGGTGGGATGACGCCATCGCGGGTATAACGCCACAAGGTAACGCGAGCAACTCCAAGTTCTTGTTGAAGTTGAACAGGACGCACAATAGGGTCAGTATCTTTCATATACGGTACGGTTCTTAATGGCCTTTAACGCCCCATACCGTACCGAAGCTACTTAGTTTTGTTTTGGGAATATCTCAGGATATTAACCGGCTATTTTCCCAAACTTGCGCATTTTGCCAGAAATGGCAGTCCTGATTTCCTCGTGCAGCGTCTTACTGGGTTCGCCTCCAGCGCACTCGTGGACTTTCCGCACAAAATTTGTGAATGCGCTGTTAGATGAAGAGGTTGGACGTTTATCGCACAACAACATAAATGCAGTATGACACTCGATAGCCAACCAATAAGTCCACAGTTTGCGCGAGTATTTGGATTTGCGGTACTTCTCAACGTTGTCGCGCTCAGTACGCCCCAGTTTTTCGAGGTGGCTCAGATAAGTTTTAAGTGTGCTGAACAGCTCATCCGTCAACGGTAAATTGGGATCATTCTCGCGCTCCAGTATGTTCTGTCGGTGTAGCTGCCAGAATACTTTGTCTGGGTAAGTCAGTTGGCTAAGTTCGCCATTGAGTCGGGTAATGTGGCCAACCAAACGATCGAGTCGTTCATGCGCCAGCTTGGGATACTCATTCAGCGTGATTACTCCGTTGACAACACGCAAAATTCGCCGAACCTCTTCCTTGGCGTACTGGCGACCTACAGAGGATGAGTCGCGCAACGGCAAAAACCGAATAGCGTCCTCAATAGCAGTATCACAGGAGCCATCGTCTTTCCATGTCATGCGATTTCTCTGGAAAACTCAATTATTTTAGCTCCATGAACAATGAGATTCAGTTGAGCAGCCCAGCGATTTAATCCATCGCGTTTTTCACTAGCATAATCGTGTCGGTTATAAACCCCCATAACATCTTGAAGCTTATGCCCCAGTATTTTCTCCGCTACCAGCACATCAACACCGATGGCCGACAACCCTGAACGGCAGGTTCGGCGCAAATCATGAGGAACAAATGTCTCGGCATCGCCGAATAACTCAACATGATGGCGGTTAATAGCGCGGGCCAGCGTTCGAACCTCCAAAGCTTTATGTCTATCTCTAATCCTCGGAGATTGAAATATATACGGGCTTCCAGCATTGATTTCAGCGGATAGTTCACGAGCTTGGAGAATAAGGTTTGCGGCCAGTGGTGTCAGTGGTACGACCTGTTCGGTAGCCGTTTTATAGCGTGACTTAGGAATTGTCCAAAGCGTCGGCTCATCAAGACTATCCAACTCATCAACTGTCATACCGACAACTTCTCCCGACCGTTGCCCGGTTACCAGAACCAGCTTTAAGGCAATTTGCACCAGTGGTTCAATATCTGTGTTGTTCAAGCCAATCCACAATGCTCGAATTTCCTCATTAGTCAGAATGCGTTCTCGGCTTGTCTCTGAAGGTTTTGGTAAGCCTTCAATCGGTGAGGTGTTGATGATGCCTCGATCAGCGCAGAATCTGAAAAACCGACTGAGACGACCATGCAGGCGGTTCGCAGTAATCGGTGCGCGTTCCCGCACAGTATCCAGCATCAACACCACATCACGCCTTGTAATGGTATTGACCTTGCGCCTACCCCATACAGGCAAGCAATCCTTAGCGATCAGCCGATACATTTCATCACATGATTTTCGACCAGCAAGGCCATGTTGCTTGAACTCCAATAGTGCTGTCGAGAATGTTGGGACTTCACGTTCCGCTTTGTTATGAGCAACCTGCTTTATCGCTGGGTCTATACCTTGCTCTAACTGTTTTAATGCATTGCTTGCAGCCTCACGCGCTGCTGCTAGTGTTAGTAATCCGGGGCCGTGACCATAAGTACCCAGTGTTAGACGCCGTAATGCGCCCTCAAAGCGATAGAATTGAACCCATGACTTGGTTCCACCAGGTGACACACGCAAGAATAATCCGCTGCCAGCATCGGGAACTTCATAACGGGTGGCCTTGGGTTTAAGTGCTTCGATTTTAGGAGCGGTCAACTTGATGGTCGATTTCTTCGGCATAGTGAATCCCTGAGCTAATGGGGTAACAAACGGGGTAACAAAAATCAGTAAACTTCAAGAGGCTTTGTGAAACACTATAGCACTATGCCAGTTTGCAAACAACTGAAAATTTCGGTTAATTATGATTTTTGAGTAACGACAAGAAACATAAAAAACTTTATGATTCCCTGCATGGGGTGCAGGTGGTCGCAGGTTCAAATCCTGCCGTCCCGACCAAAAATATCAAAGGTTTAGAGCTTAGGCTCTAGCCCTTTTTTGGTTGAAAATGGGGTTGGGGTAACGGTAGTGTTTTAAATTTGTGCATCTACTCTTTTTTATATAGCGAGTCCGAATTCGTATCTATTTATGAACAAACCAATAACGAGGTAGAAGCGCACTTTTTCTCCGCCTCGCACTTGTTCACCGACCTTCATCTAGTCCAGCTGCTTGACATCGATCGCTCTGTATTTCAGCTTCTTCATCATCACAAGACCTCAGGTTGATTGAGTTAAAATGGCTACCTTGAGTTTACATCAAGAGCTGGAGGTCTCTTTTTTGTTCAATATAGCTGACTACACGGGTTCAACAGGAGTCCGGTAATCAAGGCGAACGGCACTATGCAATGCTCAACCCGAACTTAGCAGGTTCAATGACCACACAACTCGTCATCATTGCAGTAGGTAATCCCTCACGGGCTGATGATGCCCTCGGCCCTATATTATTGGAGCGCATCAGCGCGCAATGGCCGCATCTTACCACCGTGGTTGACTTCCAGCTTCAAGTCGAACATGCGCTGGATCTGCAAGCGGCTGATCAGGTCTTGTTTATCGACGCGGCAATGGGGCTGGAGCAACCGTTTAGGTTCAGCGCCATTACACCGCAGACCGATAACGCACTGCTCAGCCATGCCTTATCCCCGGAAGCGGTGCTGGAGGTCTTACAGCGCATCACCGGCCAAGCCGCCCCCCCGAGTTTCCTATTAGCCGTGCGCGGCTCCGAGTTCGAGCTTGGTCAGCCGCTGTCGGAACCCGCGACAGTAGCGTTGCAAGCGGCGTGGCAATTTATCTGTCCCTTGTTGGCGCAGCCGGATGTCGAGAACTGGCGGCGTGCCTGCACCGAACCTCAAAGTACAGTACACTGGTCGGTTGAACCATGAGCCACAGATGAGGGTATTCACGATGAGTCTTAAGCTCACACTACCGTCGCTATTCCGCCAGCAATGCTATATTGACGGTCATTGGGTGGATGCTGATGACGCCGCCTGCTTTGAAGTCACCAATCCAGCCACTGGTGCTGTTCTCGGCACGGTACCGAAAATGGGCAGCGTTGAAACTCGTCGTGCTATCGAGGCCGCGCAGACCGCCTTACCCGCTTGGCGCGCTCAAACCGCCAAAGAACGCAGTGTTATTCTACGCCGCTGGTTTGAATTAATGATGGCGCACCAAGACGATTTAGCCATGATTATGACCAGTGAGCAGGGCAAATCGTTGACCGAGGCCAAGGGTGAAATTGCCTATGGGGCGTCGTTCATTGAGTGGTTTGCCGAAGAAGGTAAACGCGCTTACGGCGAAACCATTCCGCAGCATCAAGCGGACAAACGGATTGTGGTGATCAAGCAGCCGGTCGGTGTGTGTGCGGCGATTACCCCGTGGAATTTCCCCACGGCGATGATTACCCGCAAAGCCGCACCTGCCTTAGCCGCCGGTTGCACTATGGTGATCAAACCCGCCAGCCAAACCCCTTACTCGGCTCTGGCGCTATGCGAGCTGGCCGAACGCGCTGGACTCCCCCCTGGGGTGCTAAGCGTGGTGACGGGGTCATCGAGTGCGATTGGAGGCGAATTAACCCACAACCCCATAGTGCGCAAACTCAGTTTTACCGGTTCCACCGAAGTGGGCAAAATCCTGCTCAAACAATGCGCCGATACGGTGAAAAACACCTCGATGGAGCTGGGTGGAAATGCGCCGTTTATCGTCTTCGACGATGCCGATCTGGACGCCGCCGTGGCCGGAGCCATACTCTGCAAATACCGCAATACCGGACAAACCTGCGTATGCGCTAACCGCATCTACGTCCAAGACGGTGTGTATGACGCCTTTGCCGCCAAATTAGCCGCAGCCGTCCGCCAGCTTAAAGTCGGCAATGGGCTAGAGCCGGGTGTCAACATCGGGCCGTTGATTGACAGCGCCGCTGTTGAAAAAGTGCAAGAGCATATCCAGGATGCTGTGAGTCAAGGGGCAACCGTAACCCAGGGGGGTGAACGGCATGCCCTCGGTGGTACGTTCTTCCAACCCACCGTATTAGTCAATGTGACCCCAGAGATGAAAATCGCCCGTGAAGAAACCTTTGGGCCGGTCGCCCCGCTGTTTCGTTTCCAAACGGATGCCGAAGCGCTGCAACTGGCCAATGCCACGCGGTTTGGTCTGGCCAGCTATTTCTTTAGCCGCGATATCGGCCGCATCTGGCGTATTGCCGAGGGCTTGGAGTCCGGCATGGTAGGGATTAACACCGGATTAGTGTCTACTGAAGTGGCGCCGTTCGGCGGTGTCAAAGAATCTGGTATTGGCCGTGAGGGTTCGCGTCATGGGATTGACGAATACTTGGAGATGAAATACCTGTGCATCGGTGGTGTGGATACCTGACACAGCCATTGTTGCAATAGTCCATGAATAGCCAACCCCCTCACCCCTTATTCACCCGCTTACACGCTCGGTTGCAGCGCCAACCGAGTGTAGTATGGCCCGTGTTATACATGCTGGGCATTTTCGCGTTGTCCTCAGTACCAGGGGTGATTCCCGATGATGCGCCCGCGCCGTATCAGATTTTTAACTGGGTGCCACCGGCTATCCAGAATCTGCTGCATATCCCAGTGTATGCCGGTTTGGCCTTTCTATGGCGCTGGTATTTAGCCGTGCCCTTGCGCCCCTTGGTCGCCGTACTGATGGCTTTACTGATCACCATCAGTTATGGGATATTTGACGAGTGGTATCAGTCGTTTGTGCCTGGGCGTTATTCCTCGTTCACCGATGTTGTGTTTAACAGCATCGGCGCGGGCCTGGGGGTGCTGGCGTATGCTTGGCTCCGCCACACGCTTTACACCAAAATTTCGACGGCCTCTGGATGACCCAGAAATTTCTCCGGGCTAGCGGTTAAGCCATAGGCCCCGGATTGAAACACCACGACCAAATCACCGATCTCGGCCACGGGCAGCAGCATCCGCTCACCGAGTAAATCCAAGGGCGTACACAGCGGCCCCACCACCGAGGCGGTTTCGCGGTCATTGGCTCCCATGCGGTTGGCAATGGCTACGGGGTAGTTTTTGCGGATGATCTGGCCAAAATTCCCCGATGCCGCCAAGTGATGATGCAGACCGCCATCAGTGACTAGGTAGGGATGACCACGCGAGAGCTTACGGTCAATCACTCGGCAGACATACAGTCCCGCTTCGCCGACCAAATAGCGCCCCAGTTCAATAACTATGCGGGCTGAGGGCAGGTGTTGGGCAGCCTCTGCGACCAGAGTGGTTAAATGGACACCAATCGGGGCTAAATCCAAATGGGACTCACCTGGAAAATAGGGAATCCCAAAGCCCCCGCCTAAATTCAAAAATTTCACTGGGGCGGGGGCGTGTTCCGCCAAGCGCCGGGCAAGCTCAAAACTCTGGCGCTGGGCTTCGATAATCGCCTCGGCACGCAGATTTTGCGAACCGGCATACAAATGAAACCCCTCGAACGCCAGTCCTGCGGTTGCAATCTCCGCCAGCAGTGCTGGGACGTGTTCGGTATCCACCCCGAATTGTTTCGGCCCGCCCCCCATTTTCATGCCCGAGCTTTTCAGCTCAAAATCGGGATTGACCCGCACCGCCACTCGTGCCGGCAGACCGAGTGCTTGGGAGGCCGCCGCCAGCACCGGCACTTCGCGGAACGATTCGATATTGATTAAAATACCGGCGGCTACGGCCTGGTGCAGTTCCGCATCGCGCTTGCCGGGGCCGGCGAAGCTGATTTCCGCCGGATCGGCACCGGCATCCAACGCCACCTGCAATTCCCCCGCTGAGGCCACATCAATACCATCGACTAAACGCACCATGTGACCGACCAGGGCGGGCATGGGATTGGCTTTCATAGCGTAATGCAGGGAAATAGCGGGTGGCAGGGCTTGACGCAGTTCCGCTACCCGTCGATCCAGGAGCTGACGGTCATAGGCATAAAACGGCGTGCGGCCTACTCGGGCGGCGACGCGACTCAGTGGTAGACCAGCGATCAGCAGTTCGCCATTGTCCACCGCGAATTGGTGCATGGGGGCATGGGCAGCAGGGGTTTTCATCAGATCAATGCCTTACGGTCGATTTTGCCATTGGGGTTACGCGGTAAGGGGCCGTCGTGAACATCAATCCGTGTCGGCACCATGTAGCCGGGCATGCGTTGACGGCATTCCGCCAATAAGGCGTCGGTGTCCAAGAGGAGATTGGGGCGCGGGGTGACAATCACGGCAATGGTTTGCCCCAGTGTGGGATGCTCTACACCAAAGGCGATGCACTCGCCGACCATTTGCGTAGCGTAGAGGATTTCTTCCACTTCACTTGGGCTGACCCGATAACCCGAAGTCTTGATCATTTCATCACGGCGGCCAATAAAATACAAATATCCGTCTTCATCGCGGCGTACGGTATCACCGGAAAACACGGCTATTTCCGGGAGAATTAATCCGGCTTGGCGACCGGGTGCAACGGGCGGTAGCGGGCGGAAGCGTTCTGCCGTGCGTTCAGCGTCGTTCCAATACCCCAAGGCCACCAGCGCCCCCCGTTGCACCAGTTCCCCCGGTTCATTAGGCGCACACTCACTGCCATCTTCACGCAATACTAAGACCTCGGCATTAGGGATGGCTTTGCCGATGGAATCTGGGCGCTGATCGACTTGTTCTGGAGGTAAATACGTTGCCCGAAACGCCTCGGTCAGGCCATACATGAGATACGGTCGGGTGCGCGGCAACCGCTCGCGCAGTTTCTTCAGGGTGTCCTGCGGCATCCGCCCACCGGTATTGGCGATATAGCGCAAATGGCGATCAATCCCCTCCGGCCAATCCAGTTGGGTTAATTGAATCCACAGCGGTGGTACCGCAGTCAAACCGGTAATGTGTTCACGAACTAAGGTTTTCAAGACATCTCGCGGCAGCAGATAATTGAGTAATACAACCCGTGCGCCGCTGTGAAAGGCGGTGGTAAGCTGAGAAAATCCGGCATCGAAGGATAAGGGCAGGGCGGCAAGCAGGTTATCATCGGCGCGATTTTCCAAATACTGAGCCACACTTTTAGCCCCACAAACCATATTGCGGTGCGACAGTACCACACCTTTGGGACGCCCCGTGCTGCCGGAGGTGTATAAAATGGCGGCGATATCGCTATCAATCACCCGTAAGCCGCCACAGGCCGCCACATCCAGCAGTTCGTTCCAGCTTTGTACCCGGATGCCGCCCCATTGGGGGCGCTCATCAGGGGCATCGGTTACAATAACATGTCGTAAATCATGGCACTCAGTGAGGGTGTCTCCGAGGCTTGCTAGGCGCGTTGGCGAGGTGATTAATACCCGCACATTGCAATCACGGAGAATATGCCCGACCTGTGCCGGTTTTAAAATCGGGTTAATCGGTACAAACGCGCCACCTGCCGTAGTGGTGCCAAAACAGGCGACGACGGTTTCAATCCGTTTTTCTAGGTAAATCGCCACCCGTTCGCCACGCACCAACCCCAAGCCTTGTAAACCGGCAGCGCAGAGTTCGCTCGCCGTAGCTAATTCGGCATAGGCCATATTCATACCAGAATGGCTGAGCGCTATCGCATCGGGGTTGCGTTGCGCTGAAGCCTGAACAAGATCATGCAGCAAAACAGTGTGTGCCATAGTATTCCTTGGAGTTACCGTAAAACGTGAGCATAGCCTGCACAGGCTAACGCTGGCTATTTTGATAGTATAGCGGCTCGCTCTGTTCCCCGTGCAATGGGCGGGTCACTCATTGGCGACAACTTCCGCAAATGTAGATGCTGACTTGTTGCGCTTTTCATCGTGGCTGCAAGCTACTACCAAAGCAACAAGTCACTACCAAAGCAAATTGAACACGCAGAAGCTCGCACAGCTGAAGGTAGAGCTCAAAAATCTCGAGGCCGCGATTCAACAGAAATTCCCCGATGGTAGGCCAACTGGGATAGGAGTACTGGCGATTATTGCGCCAGGCGATGTGACGATTGGTGGATTGAAAAAGATGTTGGATACCATCAATTCCGTGCAACGCGATCACGGTCTGGCGGCAGGATGCGCTGCGGCATTGGTCTCGACTGTCGTAATCCCATTTATCATAACTTGGGGCAAGGCTGCGGACACTTTCTTGACGATTGGAGAAATTGTAATGGGAAACCCCAAACACGGTAGCCCCGCTGAATACGATCGTGCTATGCGTGAAATCAGAGCAATTCGACAAAAGGTTCAGTCAGCTGGAACTCACGGTTCGCTCATTTTTTCTCGTTCCACGCTCCTGCGTGGGAATGCATACCAAGCCTAGATTATCCACCTCGTCATTCCGCCATGGACTGCCGGAATGACAGCATGGAGACCCGAGTTATGCCCGTGCAGCAAAAACGCTACGGACGGGGCAATATGCCCCGTCCAGCAGCGGCTTAGCGGTGTCAAGAGGTGTCGGGGGCGTTGGGGGTGAGCCAATCCCCGGAGCGCTGTCCTCGGATCATGGCCGCCCATAGGGTGTGCCAATCGGGAATATGGACGGTGAGAAACAGGTTGCGTAGCCGCCCCCAGAGGACGATACGGGCATGAAACCGATTCCGTGCGGAGCTAATTGCAAAACTGTCTTGTAACGCTTGACGCAAATAAAGACTTGGATTGTTGAACCCAATCGGTGGAGAGTATCCGCTATTTTGGGCTATGTTGTGATGAAATGACCCGATGTTTATCGCTAGAGGTCGATTGTTGACCACACGCGCCCCTTGCCTTGACGACACTACGTGGAATCCCGCCCACACTCCGCTCGGTGGGCTAACTCAGTAACCGCATGATCGGTTCAGCGGCAATCACCAAGATGCCGAACATGAGATGGGTATAGACCTTGGGTGCACCGCGCACTCGAATCTGACGGCCACCCTGGGCGTCTTTGAGCAGGCTGTGGGTTCGTTCAACTTGGCTACGGATCTTGTAGCGTTCGGCCTCGTGAGGCTCAAAGGGGCGCTTCTTACCTGCCCGAGGATGGTGATCGATCAATGGAACCCGTCCCTGACTCCGGGAGGCTTCACGGATGACCTCGCTGCAATAGGCCGCATCGGCCAAGTCATAGCCATACGGGATTCGTGCGCTGGTGATCTGCATCAAGGGAATGGCGACCTGGCTGTCATATAGCGAAGCCGAGGTGAGCAGGGCACTGACAGGGAGGTCTCCATCTGTCGTGCTGATATGCCGTTTGTAGCCCACCCAGGTCTCCTTGACGCCCTTGCTGTTTTTCTTGGTACCAAAATCACAGGCCATGGGCAGCCCCTTGAGATTCTGCTCCACGGGTTGTGTGACTTGTCGCTCAAGTACCGTCGGTTCTTTCGG
>PWUP01000143.1 GCA_003562535.1 Gammaproteobacteria bacterium
AAGCGCTAGAACACGTTCGGATCTTGAGTGCCAATGACCGAGAGCGGCGCTTAGCGTTTGTGCGCGAGCGGGCGTTACGCGATGAAGTCTCATTTTTGAAAGAAGCGCGGCAAGAGGGTCGACAAGAAGGCCAGCATCAGGGTATTGAAGGCACATTGCGTAAACAGATTGCACTGAAATTTGGTGAATTGCCCGTATGGGCGGATGATCGCCTGACCCAAGCGAGTGATGCGCAGTTGGATATATGGGTCATGCGGATTTTGACGGCGGAGAGTCTTGAAGGGCTGTTGGCGGATTAAGGACAGGTATCGGCATGGTAGGGGCACGCCGTACCCCTACTTATCCGTGTCTATCGGTGTGCATCGGTGGTTTAAAACCGTGGCGTGTAGCCTACCTAGCCTACCCCCGTTGCCACGCATGATAGCGCTGCAGCCAGCCTAACACCCGTTCCGGTGCGTGGGCTTTTTTCCACTCACCAGCGGCGAATTTATTGGCCTCGGCAAGGGTGGGGTAAATATGAATCGTGCCGAGCAATTTATTCATGCCTAAGCCGTGGCGCATGGCCAGAATATACTCACTGATTAAATCACCGGCATGCTCACCAATAATAGTCGCGCCGAGAATCTTATCCTTGCCTGGTACCGTCAGTACCTTGACCAGCCCGTAATCGGCGCTGTCGGCAATCGCACGATCTAAATCATCAATACCGTAAGTGGTGACTGCATAGGGAATGCCCTGTTCGCGGGCTTCCTGCTCATTGAGACCCACGCGGGCGACCTCAGGATCGGTGAACGTCGCCCAGGGAATCACCGAATAGTCCACCCGAAAGCGCTTGAAGCGGCCAAACAAGGCATTCACTGTGGCAAACCACGCCTGATGAGCAGCAACATGAGTGAATTGATACGGCCCGGCGACATCGCCCACGGCATAGATATTCGGGTACCGGGCTTGCAGGAACTCATTGGTCTGCACCGTGCCTTGCACCGGAATGCCCAGTTCCTCTAATCCAAAACCGTGGGTATTGGCCGCTCGGCCTAACGCCACCAAGACTTGATCAAAGCCGATGCGAACCTCTTGCCCCTGATGTTCAGCCACTAAGATTTTGTCCCCATCCTCGATGCGGAACGCGGTGGCCTTGTGGCCGGTGCGTAGATCAATACCTTCCGCACGGAAGCGCTGCATGATCATCGCCGAGATCTCCGGATCTTCCCGCGCCATAATCCGGTCTTGCATTTCCACTTGGATCACCTGGCTGCCGAAGCGGGCAAAGGCTTGAGCCAGTTCACAGCCAATCGGGCCACCGCCCAGCACCAGTAATCGGGGGGGCAGCTCGCGTAATCCCCACAGGGTATCCGACGTCAGATAGCCGACCTCGTCCAGACCGGGAATCGGCGGCACCAGCGGGCGTGCTCCGGTGGCGATAATGATATTGCGGGTGCTCAGGGTGCGGCCTGCAACCTCGACGGTGTACGGTGAGGTGATTTTCGCCTCCCCGTGAATGCACTCAACGCCGAGCCGGCTGTAGCGTTCGACTGAATCGTGGGGTTCAATTTTCTTGATCACCTGCTGCACCCGTTCCATGACTTCGGAGAACTCAAATTCGACCTGGGCCGAACGCAGACCGTATTTTGGCGCTTCACGGATCTGATGCAGTAACTTGGCCGAACGCAGCAGAGCCTTGGAGGGTACGCAGCCGGTGTTCAGGCAGTCGCCGCCCATTTGATGTTTTTCGATCAAGGTAACGCGGGCGCGCACCGCTGCGGCAATATACGCACTGACTAACCCCCCTGAACCGGCCCCAATGACCACCAGATTACGGTCAAAACGGGCGGGTCGTGGCCAGCCTCGCAGTGCCCGCCGCGAGTGAATAAACTCGACCGTTTTCTTGGCCAGTAATGGGAATATACCTAATAAAGCAAAGGATAAGAGTAAGGTTGGGGATAAAATGCCACTGAGAGAGTCCAGTTGTGCGAGCTGGGTGCCGGCATTCACATAAACGGCGGTAGCAGGCAGCATACCCAGTTGGCTGACCCAGAAAAAAGTCAATAATTTTATGGGGGTCAGCGCCATAGCCACATTGATCATAAAAAACGGGAACGCCGGGACTAAGCGTAGGGTGAATAAGTAAAAGCCCCCCTCACGTTCGATACCACGATTCAAAGGCGCTAGTTTGTGCCCAAAACGGCGTTGCACCGTGTCATGCAGCAAAAAGCGAGCCACCAAAAAAGCCAAACTGGCTCCGATGGTTGAAGCAAACGAAACAATGACAGTGCCCCAGAGCACACCAAATATCGCCCCGCCGATCAGGGTCATAATCGCCGCCCCCGGCAATGACAGCCCAGTCACGATAATATAGACCAGCGCATAAATCAGTACAGTCTGCCCAGGATTAGCTTGGTAATAGGCGTTAATCGTCGCCTGTTGCGACTTGAAAAATTCGAGATTTAAATACTGACCGAGATCAAGGACAAAAAACCCCAGAATCAACAATGCGACCAAGCTGACGACGATGAGTTTACTGTGCTTCATCAGTTTTCTCCGCGAGAAACCCCGTCCTTTAGGGCGGGGAGGGATAGCGGCTGCGGTCTTGCAGCCATCAAAAAAAGGTGTGGGCTTTCCACCCACGGGGTTGAGTGCCAGTTAAGAATCGTGCAACACACCGCTGGACATTACGAACAGGCTGCCCATTTGGATGCAGTGGTAGGTCTGGATTCCGCCAAGGACTGGCGGAATGACGGCATGTAGAGTAGCGGGACTGGCTGCCGGTTGTTAGCGTTGTTTTTATGGCCTCCCAACGCTATCACGGTAGTCGAGGGGAGGGGCATCGTAAACACACTGAGTCGTGAAGTATAGAAAATTGTCGTGTACAGCGCAATTTAACAACCGCTTAGTGCTTAGAATCACCCGGGCGATCTTCGTTAGAGGCAGCATGCCGATGGCCGGTTAAATTCTCGAAAAACGTTTTCACGCCATCAAACCAACTGGTCTGTTGCGGTGAGTGTTTTTCATGATTTTCGCCCATAGTCGCGGCAAACTGGCGCAGCAAGTCTTTTTGTTCCCGAGTCAGTTTGACTGGAATTTCGACCCGTACCCGACAGATGAGATCACCGGCAGGCCCGCCGCGCACCGGCTTAACACCTTTACCGCGCACCCGAAAGAGGCGATCCGTTTGGGTTTCAGCAGGAATTTTCAGGCTCACCTTGCCATCCAGCGTGGGCACTTCTAATTCCCCTCCCAAAGCCGCCGTCACAAAGCTGATCGGCACTTCACAGTGCAAATCATCAACTTCCCTAGTAAATATAGGATGTTCTTTGACCCGGATTTGCACATAAAGATCACCGGGCGGGCCACCATTGGTGCCACGCTCACCCTCACCCGCTAAGCGGATGCGATCACCATTGTCCACTCCAGGCGGCACTTTAACTGATAAGGTTTTTTGTTCATCCAATAAGCCACTGCCTCGGCACTGGCCACACGGATCGGTGATTACCGTACCCCGGCCATGGCAACGCGGACAGGTCTGTTGGATGGTGAAAAACCCTTGTTGCATACGCACCTGCCCCATACCATTACAGGTTGGGCAGGCGCTGGGCGCTGACCCCGATTGCGCCCCTGTGCCGTTGCAAAACTGACAATCGACCTGAGTGGGAATCCGGATCTTGGGGGTGACACCAAACACCGCTTCTTCGAGTTCAAGATCGAGGGTATAGCGCAAATCAGCACCACGGTAGACACGTTCCTGCCCGCCGCGCGCTCCGCCGAAAATATCACCGAAGATATCGCCAAAAATATCTCCAAAGTTACCCGGCCCGCCTTGGCGCGGGCCGCCACCCATAGAGGGATCAACCCCAGCGTGCCCAAACTGATCATAGGCCGCCCGCTTGCGTGGATCGCTCAATATTTCGTAGGCCGCCTTAGCGTCCTTGAACTGTTCTTCGGCGACCGCATCCCCCGGATTGCGGTCAGGGTGGTATTTCATCGCCAAGCGACGATACGCTTTCTTGATTTCATCATCGCTGGCGTTACGTGCCAGACCGAGAATGTCGTAATAATCACGATTGGCCATCAGTTCTCCGCGCGCTGTGATTCAGACCGCGATGGAGTCCAAGTATCCTAGACTCCATCGAGTCGCTCCTATTTATCTTTAACTTCCTCGAATTCAGCGTCCACCACGCCTTCTTCGTCCGGTTTTTTGCCGCCACCACTTGGGCCACCGGCACTACCGCCGCCTGCGCCTGGAGTACCGTCGGTTTGACTGTACACGCGCTCAGCAAGCTTGCCGGATAGCTCGGATAGCGTCCGCATCTTGGCTTCAATCGCCTCTTTGCTTTGGCTGTCTTTGACCGCCGTGCGCAGCTCAGCAATGGCCGACTCAATGGTGCCCCGCTCACCGGCTTCGACTTTATCACCTAAATCAATCAGGGTTTTTTCGGTGGCATGGACTAAATTATCAGCCTTATTGCGCACTTCAACCATTTCGCGGAATTTGCGATCTTCCTCCGCATGGGACTCTGCATCTTTGACCATTTGGTCAATTTCTGCATCGCTTAGCCCTGAGCTGGCCTTGATGACAATCGATTGCTCTTTGCCGGTTGCTTTATCCTTGGCCGATACATTGAGGATGCCGTTAGCGTCGATGTTGAACGACACTTCAATTTGTGGC
This sequence comes from Gammaproteobacteria bacterium, assembly GCA_003562535.1. Classification (GTDB taxonomy): domain Bacteria; phylum Pseudomonadota; class Gammaproteobacteria; order Competibacterales; family Competibacteraceae; genus SKOM01. Next base: position 4,664 of record PWUP01000143.1, read on the forward strand.
ACACCGCGCGGTGCGGGTGGAATATCCTGTAAGTCGAATTTACCCAGCGATTTGTTGTCGGATCCACGTTCACGCTCACCCTGTAACACATGCACCGTCACCGCCGTCTGGTTATCTTCCGCTGTGGAAAATACCTGCGAGGCTTTCGTGGGGATGGTGGTGTTTTTCTCAATCAGCTTCGTCATGACACCGCCTAGGGTTTCAATACCCAAGCTCAGGGGCGTGACATCGAGCAACAGCACGTCTTTGGTGTCACCGGCCAGCACGCTGGCTTGAATCGCTGCGCCCACCGCAACGGCTTCATCAGGGTTAACATCCTTGCGCGGTTCTTGACCAAAGAACGCTTTAACCCGCTCCTGCACTTTGGGCATACGGATTTGGCCACCGACCAAAATGACGTCGTTGATGTCGGACACGCTCAGCCCGGCATCTTTCAGCGCGGTACGGCACGGCCCTATCGTGCGTTCAATCAAATCCTCAACTAAGGACTCCAGCTTGGCGCGAGTCAGCTTCATATTCAAGTGCTTGGGACCAGAGGCATCCGCCGTAATATAGGGCAGGTTCACCTCGGTTTGTTGACTGGAGCTGAGCTCGATCTTGGCTTTTTCAGCCGCTTCTTTAAGCCGCTGCATCGCCAAAGGATCACCGCGCAGGTTGATGCCTGAGTCGCGTTGGAATTGATCGGCCAGATAGTCAATCACCCGCTTATCAAAGTCCTCGCCACCAAGAAACGTATCCCCGTTGGTGGATAACACTTCGAATTGTTTTTCACCATCGACATCGGCGATTTCAATGATGGAGATATCAAACGTACCCCCACCAAGATCGTACACCGCGACTTTAGCATCCCCCCGCTCCTTGTCCATACCATACGCTAAGGCAGCGGCGGTCGGCTCGTTGATGATGCGCTTGACTTCCAAGCCCGCGATTCGCCCTGCGTCCTTGGTGGCTTGGCGTTGTGAATCGTTAAAATAGGCCGGCACGGTAATCACCGCTTCGGTAACCGGCTCACCGAGATAATCCTCGGCGGTTTTCTTCATTTTCATCAACACGCGCGCCGAGATTTCGGGCGGTGCCATTTGCTTGCCCCTGACTTCAACCCACGCATCGCCATTACCGGCTTTGGTGATTTTATAGGGGACGAGATTGATGTCTTTTTGCACTTCGTCTTCTTCAAAGCGCCGACCAATCAGCCGTTTGACCGCAAACAAGGTATTTTGTGGATTGGTCACCGCTTGGCGTTTGGCGGATTGCCCCACCAGAACTTCTTCATCTTCGGTGAAGGCCACAATACTCGGTGTCGTGCGATCGCCTTCGCTGTTTTCGATAACCCGTGCTTTGCCGCCGTCCATCAAAGCGACGCAGGAGTTAGTCGTTCCTAGATCAATACCAATTAATTTTGCCATAATAGCCTCTCAGTTAAAGTCATTGAATGCACAATAGGCGATACTTATTCAGCCCAAGATATGGGGCAGATGACGGGTATTTTCAACTCTCGGAAGCGGAATTCTCAGCCGCTTTAGCCACCATAACCATTGCGGGGCGCACTAAACGCTCGTGCAGTAGGTAGCCTTTTTGCACCACATGCAACACCGTATTCGGCGCAACCTCGTTACTCGGTTGCATCGCCATCGCCTCATGGAGATCGGGGTTAAACTTCTCACCCTGTGGATTAATTTCTTGAATGCCAAATTTTCCCATGACAGAACCGAGCATTTTTAATGTTAAATCAACGCCCTCTTTGAGCTTGGCGACGTCGGTCTGTTGATCGGAGGCGGCTAACCCCATTTCCAGGCTGTCTTTAACCGGCAGCAGCGCCTTAGCAAAATCTTCTAAAGCGAATTTATGCGCTTTCTCTAAATCACGCGATGACCGACGGCGGATATTTTCCGCATCGGCACGAGCTTGTAAGTACAGTTGCCACGTTTCTTCGGTTTTGGCATGCGCTTGATCGAGTTCCGCTTGCAGGGCTTGTAATTCTGCAGAGGGATCAGGTGGGGTTGCCGCTGTGTCTTCAGGCAATTCTACCGTTTCTAGGGCATCGGCCAAACGCTGCTCCGCAGCGGTCGTTGGCTTGGTTTTATCAGTTTCACTCATGAACAACTCCTGAACGCAGACTGCTTAGAAAAAAAGGATTCAGCCCAGTAGGTGCGGTTTCAACTGCGGGAATTCAAGGCCGAGGACAATAGGCGGGCCGTCACATCAACGATGGGAATGACCCGCTCATAAGCCATTCGAGTGGGGCCGATAACACCCAAAACCCCTAACACCCTGCCCTCGACGGTATAGGGTGCGGTGACCACGCTGCACTCATCGAGCGGCTGATAGCCCGATTCCTCACCAATGAAAATCTGCATCCCACGAGCATCGATACAGCGGTCTAATAAATGCAGGATCTCACGTTTTTCACTGAAGGCCTCGAACAACTGGCGCAGTTTATCCATATCCGCCAGTTCAGCAAAACTCATTAAATTGGTTTGGCCTTGCAAGATATAGTCTTCTGTTTCGTCATCGTCTTCAAACACTTTACCCGCCATAGCCAGCGCCGTTTCCATGAGCGCATTCATCGATTCGCGGGTGAGCTGTAGCTCGTTTAATAACTCGCGGCGAATGTGCAATAAATCGCGTCCTGAAAACCGCTCATTCAAGAGGTTGGCCGCTTGTTGCAGATCCGCTGCACTGAACTCACGTTCAACATCGATAATGCGATTATGGACTTCGTGTTCATTGAGCACCAAAATGACCAGCACCCGCTGGCGGGACAAGGGCAGAAATTCAATATGCCGCAACATTTGCACATCGTGTCGCGGCAACATGACCACGCCCGCCAAGCGGGTCACGCCAGACAATAACATCGACACCGATTGCACTAACTCGGTGGTGTTATGCGCTGTAGCCACCGCCTGCTTAATTTCTTGAATCTCTCCCGCGTCCAGCGTTTTGACTTGCAATAATGAGTCAACGAAGAACCGATACCCCCGCACGGTCGGTATCCGACCGGCTGAGGTATGTGGCGACCGGACAAAACCGAGCTCTTCAAGATCGGACATCACATTGCGGATAGTGGCCGGACTTAAATCCAATCCACAGTCACGCGATAAGGTTCGTGACCCCACAGGCAGACCATCGCTGATATGCCGTTCAACCAGAGCTTTGAGCAAAAGCTGCGCCCGCTCATTCAAAGGGCCAGTCGGAGTTGACGTGATCCGTTGTTCAGCCACAAGCTTACCTATCCTCCACGGTTAGCACTCGATAACTCCGAGTGCCAATATAAGGGGACAAGTCATAACAAGCTATTAGGTTGCTGTCAAGTATGGAGCAACGCTTGGGGGGTGACTACACATTAAAACTTTCACCACACCCGCATTCGTCCTTGATATTGGGATTGCGAAATTGAAACGCTTCACCCAAGCCCACTTTGCTGAAATCCACCTCAGTGCCATTGAGAAAAGCCAGATGCTCGTGTTGAACAACTATTTTAACCCCATGATTTTCAAACACCACATCAATGTTTGGGTCAATTTGATCGGCAAAATCGACCACATAAGCCCATCCCGAGCAACCGGTTTTGCGCACACCTAAGCGCAAACCTTCGCCCTTACCCCGAGCCGCGATGAAATGCCGCACCCGATCGGCGGCGTTGCTGGTTAATGTTACGGCCATGCGCTTCTCCTGATGACTTTAATAGGTTGGCTGTTTTGACGGATCACAGTGATCTCGGTAATTGGCTAATGCCGCCCGCACTGCCGACGCGGCCAATACGGCGCACTGCACTTTATTCGGCGGCAATGCTAGGCCACGGCTAATTATTTCCGCATCGATGCTTTCGACCTGCTCAATACACCGCCCCGGCAGCCAGGTACACACCCAGGCTGCAGCAGCAATGGTAGCCCCACAGCCGTAAGCTTTAAAACGGGCATCAGCCACTTGCTGATGGCTGGGATCTACCTGTAGGGACAACTCGATCACACCACCGTGGCGTACCTCACCGACTCGGGCGCTACCATAACCGGGCTGATCCGCTGGCAACTGCCCGACTCGCTGAGAGTCACGAAAATGCTGATACAGTGTATCACTGTAGCGCATCATCTATCCCTGTGCAGCGGATCAGCCGCAGAACGAGCATCAAGCTCGCTTGGACTCACATGCGGTGCGGCAGTTTGCACCGCACTGAGCATACCGCGCAATATATTAATTTCCGTAGCTGTCGGTTGTGCGCGATTGAACAGATGGCGCAGGCGGCGCATTAAATGCCGTGGGTTAACTGGATTGAGAAACCCCAATGCGATCAGCACCGTCTGCAAATGTTGATAAAACCGTTCCACGTCTTCTGCCGGGGCGGGTGGTGGTGCTGGCCGCTCGGATGCAGTCGGTAGACCCGCCAATGCCTGCTGGCGTAGTTCATAGCTTAATAGTTGCACCGCCGCCGCCAAATTCAAGGAGCTGAATTGCGGATTCGCCGGAATTTGCACGGTATAGTGACAGCGATCCAGCTCATCATTGCTTAACCCAGAGCTTTCGCGCCCAAACACCAAAGCCACGGGCGCTTGGCTGGCGGTCGCCAATAGGACTTGCGCGGCCTGACGCGGCGCTAATTCTGGGCTACTCAACCCTCGTGGCCGCGCTGAGGTGCCCACCACTCGGACACAGCCGTGTAGAGCTTGATCTAGAGTGTCCACCACCTGCGCTCGCTCCAATACATCATCCGCCCCTGATGCTCTGGCGGTGGCTTCCGCGCTTGGGTAATGCCGTGGGGCGACTAACACCAGATTGGTCAGCCCCATGGTTTTCATCGCCCTAGCGCTGGATCCGATATTGCCTGGATGCGTGGTCGCAACCAAGACGATGCGAATCGCTGGCAAATGGCGTAATTGATCATAGCAGTCTGTTATCATAGCGTGCTGATTATCACTAATACCTTAGGATTATGCATCCCATACTGAACATCGCCCGCCGTACCGCCATTAGCGCTGGCAAAATCATTTTACGTTACTACGAGAACTTGGATCGAATTGCCATTAACAGTAAACGCGCCAATGATTGGGTCAGCGATGTGGATTTACAAGTCGAGCAGGAAATTATCCACAGTCTACGCCGCAGCTATCCAGAGCACGCCATTTTGAGCGAAGAAAGCGGCCAGTTAGCCGGCGATGCTGAACACCAATGGTTGATCGATCCTTTAGACGGCACCACCAATTATCTCCACGGTCTGCCGTTTTTTTGTATCTCTATGGCGTATTTATATCGCCAGCGTTTAGAAATCGGGCTAGTGTATGACCCCCTACGCGATGAGTTGTTCACCGCCAGCCGTGGCCAAGGCGCGCAACTCAATGATCGGCGTATCCGAGTCACGCCCTGTAGTCAGCTCAATGGTGCTGTGGTTGCAACCGGCATCCCTCCGTGGATTGCTGGTCAACAGCAGTCTATTATGGCGATGCTGAACGCTATCGTGCAACAGGGCGGGGTATTACGGCGTTACGGTTCAGCCGCTTTGGATCTGTCCTATGTAGCGGCTGGCCGCCTAGACGGATTCTGGGAAACCCATCTGAACCCTTGGGATGTAGCGGCCGGTACCCTGCTGATACAAGAAGCCGGGGGTTTAGTGGGTGATTATCAAGGGGGGCATAGTCATCTGTACCAAGGCCAAATCGTTGCTGCAAATCCCAAATTATTTAAATTACTGTTGCAAACCATTAGACCGCATGC
>PWUP01000325.1 GCA_003562535.1 Gammaproteobacteria bacterium
ATCATAAGTACATGATCGGTACTGAGCTGCGTACCACCGCATTACGGTTGTGCCTCGCGCGACGGGGTATTTTACCCCGTCGCAATGTGTGTTTTGCACCCTGCGGAGATCGATATTGATGGCCAGCGCAACACAAACGCTACGGACGGGGCAACATGCTCCGTCCAGCAGCTATGATGAGGTTAATCGGCTGGCCTAGATCGGATTCGTTAACGACAGGAGAACCCTAATGACCCGTATGCAATGGGTTGTAGCCCTATTGATGGTACTGATTGTCACCACCGTCCCAGCTTGGGCAGAGGTGGTGTGTACTAACCAGAACACCGCTGTGCTGGCCACCACGCCGACGGCGGATTTCGACCTGCATGGCGACAACACGGTGACGCACACCCGCACCGGACTGATGTGGATGCGCTGCAGTCTGGGTCAGGATTTGACTCGCAGCGATTGTAGCGGTAGAGCAAGCCGCCCCTCCACCTGGCGGATTGCTTTGAATGCGGTGCAGGATTTCAACACGAATGGTGGTTTTGCCGGCCACACCGACTGGCGGCTACCCAACAAAAACGAGCTGGAGTCTATTGTCGAGCGACGGTGCTGGAATCCTGCCATTAATGCCGCGGTATTTCCGAACACGCCAAGCTCGTGGTATTGGCCGTCCTCGCCCGCCGCCGGCAACAGCGCTAATGTGTGGCTCGTCGATTTCAATTCTGGCCGTGTCGGCTTGCATCACAAAGGCCCCAGCGCAGTCATAAGCCGCCACGTCCGGTTGGTTCGCGGCGGACAGTGATTTTGGCCGCGCAGCGGCTTGGGTTTTTTCAATTATCAGATCAACGAGGCGAGGCCAAACGCCTTGCACTAACTGCGCCGAGGTGAGCGCGAGCATTTAAGTCATCAGGCTAACGGCTGTCCCTTGAGAGGACAGCCTTTTTTTGACCCTAGATAGTGTCGTTACAAGATTTTAACCCAAAGTGCCAGACAACGGATGTGTACGGCTGCCACACCCGCTCGCTGACCAGCGGCGCGAACACGCTTATCATCTTGAATACGTGAGGGGCAGTGCGCCGATAACCGTTCTCTCTTTGGGTCGCTGTCGTCTGACCCTCGCTCAAGTCCTCAAATGGGGAAAGTCCATCTGAAACGATGTCTGCAAAATAACCTGCTCCTACCGCCCTTTTATCAGGTCATGAGAAGTGGATAGGTATGTAAGGTACTGAATGATCATGCCAGCGCACTGATCCATTTAACATTTACGCCGCCAAAGCCGCTGACCCAGACCTGATGCCCGCTCCACCCTTCGGGTGGTTGCAGCGGCGAAACTGCGCGGTGTGGCCCATAGTTCGACTTCACAGCGAGCGCGGGTGATGGCGGTGTATACCAGCTCTCGACCTAAGACGGGATTGTCCTCCGGTGGCAGAATAATCAGCACCTGGTCAAATTCAGAGCCTTGGCTTTTGTGGATGGTCATGGCGAACACCGTGTCATGCTCGGGCAGACGGGTCGGTAACAGCCAGCGCAGCTCGCCAGACTGACCGGGAAACACCACTCGCAACTGGCCACTGGCATCGGGCAAGGCCAGACCAATATCGCCATTATAGAGTTGCAAGGTATCGTCGTTGCGGGTAATCAACACCGGCCGCCCGCGATACCATAACCCGTCGCCATGAGCAAAACGCGGCGCGATCAAGCCTCGGCGCTGGAGTTCACGTTCAATCGCCCGATTCAGGCCATTCACTCCGAACGGGCCATTGCGCAAGGCGCACAACACCCGGAAGTGTTCAAAAGCTGCAAACACCTCTTCTGCCGCCGCGCCTTGAGCTAATAAGCGTAAATACGGGGCAAACCCCTCGGCCAATCGCAAAGCCAGTTTGGCGGAGACCGATTGACCGCCGAGACTCCGCCAGCGGATTTCCGGATGGGGTTTACCCTGCAATAAGGCCAAGGCCGATGTGGTGTTACCCTGATTAACCGCCCGTGCTAAACGCCCGATGCCGCTGTTGGTACCAAAACGATAGCTGTGGCGCAACTGCACCACGCAATCGCTTAACGGTGATGAACTGGCACGTCCGGCGGGTATCGTCTCCCCGGTCAAATCAACAAGCTGTTGGCGAAATCCGGCGGTAAACCCCGGCACTCGCCCACAGATATCGCCCAATACCGCACCGGCTTCCACCGAAGCCAGTTGATCTTTATCGCCCAGCAAGATCAATCGCGCTGTCAGGGGCAAGGCATCGACCAGCTTACTCATCAGCGCCAGATCGATCATCGACGCCTCATCAACGACCAGGACATCTAACCTCAGGGGGTTGGCATGATGATGGCGAAAGTTGACCCCATCGGGCAATGGCCCGAGCAGTCGGTGCAGTGTCTGAGCGCGTTCCGGCAGGAAACGCCGCAGGTCAGGCGGCAGGTTAAGCTGCTGTACTGATCGGGTGATGGCCTCTTGCATCCGCGCCGCCGCTTTACCCGTAGGGGCGGCTAAAGCAATCACCGGTGGTTGATGGCCCGCTTGCGCCAACAACAGCGCCAGCACTTTGAGCACTGTGCTGGTTTTACCCGTACCCGGCCCACCGGAGATGACGCTGAAACGCCGCAGTACCACCATGGCCGCAGCAATTTTCTGCCAGTTAGGCCGTGACCCTGCTGGGCCAAAATACTGGTGCA
>PWUP01000318.1 GCA_003562535.1 Gammaproteobacteria bacterium
AGCAAGGGGAGGGTTCCCAACGGTGCTTTTAGCTAGCCATCCATTCTCAATCTAAAATACACCTTCTTCCCGGAATATCCCTCCCCGTTCCCGTCTACGACTTTAGCTTTAACTACAATATCTTCACCTTTGGGAACATATCTGAATTCATCAGGATTATCTATAGCCACATTCAGGTTAAGATAATCTACCTCCCCGAATCTGGTAACCGTCGGCAAAGGCCGACCGCCGGTTCCGGGTCCGGGCTTAGGTCTCCATACGCCTTTTACTGCTTTTTCATCTGTTAGAGTCTGGTCAGTCGGCGGCCACCATCTGATCTCGGTATCTGATACCTGCTCAAAATAACCCGCGCCAATTTTTTCAAAACTCCTGAGCACGTAGGTTCTGGTAAAAGTCTCTTCGGTTTCCGTATCTTTTAAGGTAACAATTATCTCTGACTCAGGGATATGAAACAGCAACTCCAATCCTTCCTCATATGTGAATTCACCAACAGAAGATTGGATAGAAACCCAGGCTTTTGTGGGGTCGGTACGATATTTTATATGGGTGGTTTAGTTACGCTTCTGGGCAAGTCTTTTAGGGATAAGGACCGGCAGGACCAGGCCTTTACGGCGGTGTCTCGCAGTATTAGTTTGGGGATCGTTGCCCAGCTCGGTCTAAGTAGTTTGATGATTGGCTTTTCGGGGATGATACTGTGGGCCTTTGTGGGCATTAGCATGGCGGCCCAGAATTACCATACCAACGCTAAACGGTCACTATCTAGGGCCGCTTATCTCTCAGAGGTCGACATTGCCACAATCAGTCGGTAGAAGGGGTTTGTATAAACGCCTTCGTGGTATCTCGTTAGTGGTATTTATGGCAATAGAACGATGCAGGCTTTGTTAATTGGTAAAGGGTGGTTCCCTGAGGAGCCGGGGGGGTTAAATCGCTATTTCTATGATTGTGTCAATGCCTTACCTGAAGCCGGCGTAGAGGTGCAGGGACTGGTGGCTGGTTCTGACCAGGGACTGCCTGAGTCGAACCATCGGGTTCAGGCCTTTGCCCAGCCCCAGGATTCCATTTGGGCCCGGTGGGCTGGCGTCCGGAGGGCCATGGCCCAAACCCTGGACCAGCAGCACCCCACAGTGGTGGTGTCCCACTTCAGTTTGTATACCTTTCCTGTCCTCAGTCAGCTAGGTGACTATCCTCTGGTGGTGCACTTCCATGGGCCGTGGGCCCTGGAAGGGCAAGCCGAAGGAGGAAATGCCGTCGCCACCCAGGTGAAGAAGTGGCTAGAGCAGGTTTGCTATCGACGGGCGGTGACGTTCATTGTCCTGTCGAAGGCGTTCCAGGAGATTTTGCACCGGGAATACGGGATACCCCTGGGGCAAATTCATATCGTCCCAGGGGGAGTATGTGTTGAGCATTTCGATATCAACCTGTCGCCTTTGGAAGCCAGGCAAATCCTGGGGTGGCAGCCAGAAGCCCCCACCTTTGTGGCCGTGCGGCGGCTGGCCCATCGCATGGGACTAGAAAACTTGATTGAGGCGATCGCCCAAGTCAGACAGCAGCATCCCACGGTGCAACTCAAACTGGTGGGCAAAGGAACCCTACAGGAATCCCTGCTGACCATGATTCACGACCTTGATCTGATCAACAATGTGGAGTTGCTGGGGTACATTCCCGATAAAAAGCTGCCCCTGATCTATCGAGCCGCTGACTGTTCGGTGATGCCCACCATCACCCTGGAGGGATTCGGTTTATCCATTGTTGAGTCCCTGGCGGCTGGCACCCCGGTACTAGGTACCAAGGTGGGGGGGATTCCGGAAATCCTGGCCCCCCTATCGCCCCAATTGATGTTAGCTGGGGCGACTCCAGAACAACTGGCCTCAGGGCTAGAATCCGTGATATCTGGGACCAGAATTCTGCCGAGTGCAGACGAGTGTCAGGCGTATGTCTATCAACACTTTGACTGGCCGATTGTGGCGCAGAAACTCCAGAACATTTATGCCGATGCCGCCAAAGGAGCCCTAGTATTATGACCCGTTTCCCTGACCAGACGATCGCTAATCCAGCCGTTGTGCAACCTCGCGTGCTGTTTGTAGACCATGCCTCGGTACTGGGGGGAGCTGAGCTAAGCTTGCTGGATCTAGCCGAGGCCTACAAATCAACGAGTCAGGTGCTGTTGTTTAGTGAAGGACCCTTTAGCGATCGTCTCCGGGATGCAGGCATCCCGATCCAGGTGCTCACGGCTCCTCCGGCCTTGCTGGATGTGCGATCAACCGGTGGGCTCAGCACTGTTAAGGTGATCCCAGCCCTATGGCACATGGCCCAGCGGCTGCGGCAGCACAGCCAGGGGTTTGATATTATCCATGCCAATTCTCAAAAAGCTTTTGTGGTCGCCGCCCTGGCCCGGTGGCTGGGAGCACCACCGGTGGTGTGGCACCTGCGAGATATTGTGACCGCTGATCATTTTAGTGCCGTGAATCGGAGGCTGGCGATCACCCTAGCCAACAGCCAAGCCAGTCGGGTGATTGTCAATTCCCAGGCCACAGGGGACGCTTTTGTCGCAGCAGGGGGTGATTCTAGCTTAGTCGAACTGGTGTACAACGGTATTTCCTCTGTCCCCTTCGATGCCATCGCCAATCACCAGGGTCAACAGGTGCGATCTAAACTGGG
>PWUP01000052.1 GCA_003562535.1 Gammaproteobacteria bacterium
CCTTGTTGTTCATCCACCAGTTCTTGTGGGCGGTGCAGGTCATTGGGGATTTCATCGGTCTGGCCAGAGACGATTACACGCTGCGGCTGGCGGTGTTCCACAGCCTGTTTAATGTCGTCGGTCTGTTGGTGTGGCTGCCCTTTGCCCGCTGGATGGCTGATTTCCTCGAACGTAATATTAAGTCTAAGCCAACATCTGCAATTCAGCCCAAATACATTGGCAAAACCGCGCTGCTCACCCCAGACACTGGTCTGGAAGCGGCTCGCAAGGAAATCCACCATGTGTTCGATAACTCGCTGGAGGTGATGGCTCTTGCCTTGAATGCTGACCCGGAAAAACTGCGTCAAGGCTCGGAGCTAGAGGCTTTAGCCGAACCACCCAAGAAAATGAAATCGATCGATGTGGAGGACTACTACCAACGGCGGGTTAGACCCCTGCAGCATGAACTGCTGGAGTTTATGACCCAGTTGCGCACAGTCGATGGTTTACAGGCTCGCCAGGCATTCGCCTTGCGTGCGGCTAATCAGTATATGGTCGAGGTTTTCAAGGATCTGAAACTGGTGCAATTTAATTTGGTAACAGCCGTCAACTCTCCTAATGACGATCTAAAGCAAGAGTATGTTGAGATTCGTCGGCATATTGCTCTACTGCTGTATGAGCTCCACCAAGTGTTGACCGCACCAGGGGAAAATCCCATGATCAAGCTGGATGAATTGCGGGCAGGTATCGAACGCCATGATATTCTCAACAATGGTCGTTTGGATCGGATGGTTCGCAAGAAGAAAATCACGCCGGCGATGGCGACTCAGTTGATGAACGACAGCTATTACGCCTTCGATATTTCGAAGAATTTAATTGCTGTGGCGGTCACAGTGTACAAGCCGTTTGATCGCTCTGAGCATCAACTTGATGAAGAGCTGCATTTGTCGGATGACGAAATTTCCGGCATGGCGGTTGCGGCTGCGCGTACTGGTCCTATGGGTTTTGATAAATAGCCTGGTACCAAGCAGTCATTAAAAAGTGCGCTGCGGCGCACTTTTTTTTGGGCAAGTGTCGTCAGTTATTGCTGCCGTCCGATACAGTAATAACGAATCCCTTCCTCAGTCAGTCGCTGCGGATCATAGATATTACGCCCATCGAAGATCACCGGAGCGCGCAGGCGGCGGCTGATGTCTGCAAAGTCAGGGCTGCGGAACTCACGCCATTCGGTACACACCACCAGCGCATCGGCGCCGTCCAGTGCCGTATAGGGGTCATCACTGAGCTGTAAATCGGCTCGCTCCCCGTAAATTCGCCGGCATTCTGCATTAGCGACTGGATCATGAGCCTGCACCCGTGCTCCGACGGCCCATAAGGCTTCCATCAATACTCGGCTAGGCGCTTCACGCATATCATCGGTATCGGGCTTGAAGGCCAACCCCCATAGAGCGATGGTGCGCCCGGCCATCTGACCCTCGAAATGCTGGTTGAGTTTGTCGAACAAGACGTGCTTCTGGGCGAAATTGCGTTGCTCTACCGCATCCAGCAAGGCCGGTTGTAAACCCACGGCGCGTGCGGTACTTGCCAAAGCGCGGACATCTTTGGGAAAACAACTGCCCCCATAGCCGATTCCAGGATAAATAAAGTGAAAACCGATCCGTGGGTCCGCACCGATACCGATGCGCACCTGTTCAATATCCGCCCCAACTCGTTCGGCTAAGGTGGCAATCTCGTTCATAAAGCTGATTTTAGTCGCCAGCATGGCATTAGCCGCGTATTTGGATAACTCAGCCGAACGAATGTCCATAACCAACACCCGATCACGGTTGCGGTTAAACGGCATATACAACTCGCGTAACAGGGTCTCGGCGCGATCGCTGTCACAACCGACAATAATCCGATCCGGTTTGGTGAAATCACCGACGGCCGCACCCTCTTTGAGAAATTCCGGGTTGGAGGCAATATCGTAGTCAATCGTCACCCCACGTTCAGCCAGAGATTCGGCAACGGCGTCCCTTACTCGATCCGCCGTACCGACCGGCACCGTGGATTTAGTGATAATCACCCGATAGTCTGTAATATGCTGGCCAATGGTGCGGGCCACTGCCAATACATGACTGAGATCAGCCGACCCGTCTTCATCGGGAGGGGTGCCAACGGCAATCATCTGCAACTGGCCATGCGCTACCCCAGCAGCGGCATCCGTGGTGAACACTAGACGCCCATTGGCTGCAGTCTCGGCAATAATCGCGTCCAGTCCTGGTTCATGAATCGGCACTTCGCCTTGGCGCAAACGAGCCACTTTATCCTCGTCGATATCAACACAGACAACGTGATTACCGACTTGGGCTAAACACGCCCCAGTGACCAAGCCCACATAGCCGCTGCCAAAAATGGTGATTTTCATAGCATCCTCTTGAATGGATTAATCGGTGTCTAAACCTAGATAACGGTGTTGCAGATCGGGGGTTCTGGCGAGTTCTTCAGGACGCCCCGACCAGACCACTCGCCCTTTTTCGATCAGGTAGTGGCGATCGGCAAATTTTTGCAACGCACTGAGATTTTTATCAATGATGAGAATCGCCAAGCCTGAGGCTTGCAGTCGATCCAGACATTGCCAAATTTCAGCGCGAATTAAGGGGGCTAAGCCCTCACAGGCTTCATCCAAAATCA
>PWUP01000329.1 GCA_003562535.1 Gammaproteobacteria bacterium
ACTGGCAAGAAAAACGATCTGCTTCTCAAAAAGCCATCAAATGCACGCTATCGTTATTGGTTTGTTCATAAATAGATACAAATTCGGGCTCGCTATATAAAAAAGAGCAGATGCACAAATTTAAAACACTACCCAAAACCACGACGATTCCGAGATCAACCCATGACCAAACGACTAATCCTCATCGCCCTGCTCGGCTACCTCAGTTGGCTCCTCTGGCTCGCCCCCGCACCCTCCACCGAACTCACCCGCCAACTCGCCCACACCCTCCAACCCGCCAGCCACTTTGACCCCGAACTCACCATCCACCACCCCCCACTCCAACACCCCCTCAACGCCACACCCTTCACCATAGGCGACTACCGCTTCGTGCCCCAAGCCCAATTCCAAATCGAAGCCCGCATCCTCAGCCGCCAAACCTACCGCTTCGACCGCCTCGCCCCCGTATCCCCCATCGACCTCGCCCTCGGCTGGGGCCCCATGGCTCAAGACCACATCCTCGAACCGATCCGCATCCGCCAAGCCCGCCGCTTCTACTTCTGGTCCACCCGCGAACCCCCCATCCCACCGAGAGAAATAGGCCGCCACAGCGCCAATATGCACCTCATCCCCGTCGGCGACAGCGTCGCCCGCACCCTACGCCGCGCCAAAGTCGATCAACACATCCGCCTCCACGGCTACCTCGTCGATGTCCACCACCGCAACGGCGGCTACTGGCGCACCTCACTCACCCGCGACGACACCGGAGCCGGAGCCTGCGAAATCATCCTCGTCACCCTCGCCACCACCGTTGACCACCACTGAACCGGATGGCAGGGGCAACCAGGCACGAGTGCCGTAGTTCCGTAGGGTGGGCACCCCATGCCCACCACAAGGCTGCTGTGAATGTAGGGTTTTCGGGGGTAGGGGCACGGCGCGCCGTGCCCCTACTGCGGCACATTTTGGGAATGCATACGGCACTGACTCATGGGTAGAAACCGTTCACGACGCTGCCGCTAATCGCACCTACGCAGGCTGGATTGTGGGAGGTTTGTACCACATGCTAGCTCGGTATGCATTCCCACGCCGGAGCGTCACTGCCATTAAGTTAGCGCCAAGGGTTCCCCGCACGACGGGGTGGGCATACCTAGGGTTTCCATGCCGTCATTCCGCCATGGACTGGCGGAATCCAGTGCCAAGGACGGCTGCCTGGGAGTGAGTAGCGGCATCAGTGTTCCATTCGAACACCGTGGTCAGCCCACCTTTCACCTCCCTGTGACTGGATTCCGCCAGTCCATGGCGGAATGACGAGGTGGATAATGTAGGCTTGGTATGCATTCCCACGCCGGAGCGTGGGAACGAGTGGCAGCGCTCCTGTTTTTTGCTCCCCTTGAGGGAGAGGGGGTGAGGGTTAACTCGCGTCACTACTCACCCAACAACCCCTCAAGACTATCCGCCGTCAAAATCCGCCCCACCCACACATCCAATTGCTCATCACTGGCCTGAATCAACCGCTCATCCGCCCAGGTCGGCAACTCACCAAATTTCAGCGTAATCTGTTTACGCAAGGTGCCTGCAATGCCCTTATGCTCACCTTTTTGCTCGCCTTCTTGATGGCCTAGCTTAAACCCCTTTTCCATACCCACTCGTTCTGCAGTGTTGATGTACGGCATTCGTTGGTTCTCCTCTATGGCATAAACCGTCTGTAAAAATGAATATTCTAAACCTTTCGGTAAGTCAATCATCCAGTCAATCACGTTGAACAGTCGCATAATCTGTTCTCGATCATAACCCCGTTCGTATAAGATACGGATCAGAGCCACTTTAGCCTCTTTGCGGACATCACCCTTTTTAAGCCGCTTGGCCTTGATCTGCGCCATGACCACCAACGCAAACACATTATCGCTGGTTTCCAGTTCTGACCAACTGATAGTGTTTGGGGTGGAATTTACGGTTGGTGTCGGTCAATCGCATGGATGAGTACCCAGGTTTCTTGGCCGTGTCGAGCCTGCACTTTGATCAGTTTATCGGCATGCTTCCGCCCCGTTTGGGCATCGGCGGTGACTTGTTGCAGGAAAGTAGGGGCACGGCGCGCCGTGCCCCTACTGCGACCAGTCGATCTGGGCATGGATAGCGGGGAACAGCAGGTGGAGAAATTCTTCGAAATAGTGTTCGAGCGCGTCTTTCCACGGGGTGTCGTGGTCGGCTTGGGATTGTGGGGTTTTCGGGGTTTTCGGGGATTTAGGCTGAGTGGTCATCGCGGCTTTGAATGTAGGGTTTTCTAAGGGTTAGGCTGAGTAGGGGCACGGCGCGCCGTGCCCCTACTGCGGCGTATTTTGGCACAATGTAGCATACGTCTAGCGCGACGGGGTATTGACCCCGTTGCAACGTTTAATCGTGCACCCTGCGGAGATCAACATTCATGCCCGTTCAGTAAAAACGCTACGTCATGGTCAATAACGGCGTCGATCCGCTATCATAAACCCCTGCCCGTAGCCGAGCCTTGTTATGACCGACTCTACTCATCACAGCCACGACCACAACTTCAAAAACCTGATCCTCGATTATCCCCGTCAAGCGATTGCCCTGTGCGCCCCGACAGAAACCGCCGACATGGACGATCCCCAACTACGGATCCTGCCGGTGCGGGAAGAACAGCTCAAAGA
>PWUP01000049.1 GCA_003562535.1 Gammaproteobacteria bacterium
ATTCCATCTGGATATTTAGTCTGCAAAGGTCGGTAGTCGTCTCCGGCGGTTTTCTTGCACTCAGGACACACAAAAGACGGGATTACTTCTCGGTGAAAGTATGAATCATCATACCCGCAAACATCACTCACAATATGGCCGCAGTGTTCGCACTCGAAATCTGCCCAGAAATCACGCCTAATCTGTTCATGTATCGTCTTAATCTTCATCTTTTCGCCTCCTGTTTGAGCAAGTGAACCTTGTTCCTAACCGCTTCCTTCGTCATTGCGGAGGCCGTGCCCAAGTTAGACGACCGGCCCCCTGATTTGTTGGCTAGACAGCATCTTCGTCGTCTCGGCGTCTTACCTCGCATTCTTCAGGGCTACTGTCGCAGGTGCCCCTTCTGCTTCTTCTCTGCTCTGTCGGAAACGTCACTTTCTCGACAGTCGTTCGAGTAGTGTGTTAGTGTCGCCTGTGCGTAGGCGGCAAATATAAGGAGGAGGCATACACCTTCTTTCATATGGATTTTGCCTAACCAGTTGCGGCTAGTCTGGCTTCGGCTTGGGCTGGGGATATATAGCCTCCCCAGTCAGGCTTTCATTTCACATGAGAAATTCTTAGTTTCATTTTTTCGTAGTGTTCTATCTGTTCTCGGATTTGCTCCATGAGAGTCTCTAGTTCCAGGTACTCCAGGTCATTAGAGACGATTCTTATTTGGTCTTGGACTTGTTCTTCTTGCTGTCGCATATCAGATAAGATTTTGTCGACTGAGTCTTGCACATGTTCGCGAGACATTTATCTCCCCCCTATTCTCGGATTGATTCGCTAGCCCTCTGCGGCAATAACTCCCGCAGCAGCTCTATGTCCGGCCAATGCCTTTTAACGTAATCCTCTTCTGTCTTTGTCCAACGTCCGCCTGTCATGGGAACACCTCCTTATTGCCCGGTCTGACCGACTGGCTCATTCGGCGCGGCTGTCGTTTGGCTCGTTGCTTGCGAAATCCTGTGGCAATCCCCGGGCGACGATAATCACTTTCGACCGTCCTGTCTAGGGCCTTTGCGCCTACCCAAACCGCGGTCAGGTCCTGCCGCCGCCACCGCATCACCGCAGGACCGACGATACAAGCACAAAACAGAGCAATCAGCCAGATCATTCCATGCCCTCCCCTTCGATTTCGTCTAGCAGTCGCCTTAGCTCGTCAATCGGCATATCCTGTATGTTTTCGATTATCCAGCCCAGATGCAACAGGTCGCTCTGCGATATTGCTCCCCGCTCATGGGCTTTGGCGTAGCACCCCATTAGCAGACATTCAATACGCCGTATAGCCGTCTCGATACGTTTTTCCACCTGTTCCATCGCGTTGCTTGTCGCGAATGCTGCTTCCCTGTCGCGGTCTGACAATGTCGTTCACCTCTTTTCGAGAAGCGTCGCGGAACCGCTGGGTGCTGTCCTCGAAATACAGGTAGCTAAGTCCAGGCCTGCCGCCGTTTCGACACTTGGCAACATTGACCTCCAGGATGTTTCGGGTGTGCCGTTCGTCCACCAGCTCCGGGTAGTAGTACTCGTCTCTGTAGAGCAACATCACAGTATCGGCATACTCCTCGATATTGCCGCTTTCGCGCATGTCGCTCATCTTCGGGCGCTTATCGTCTCTCATTTCAACGCCTCGATTAAGCTGGCTTGCGAGTATGACAGGGCAATCTAGCTCTGCCGCCAGGTTGCGTAGCTCTAGGCAAGCATCCCCTATTGCCAGGTGCCGTTGCTCGCCGCTTAGTCGGAGCATAGTCAGATAATCAACCATAATCGCATCGAGCCTGCCCTGCTGCGCTGCGACTATGCGGGCATAGGCCCCTATCTGGCTGGCGCTAATGCCCCGTTTATCCAGGATAATGAGCGGCCAGTCCGCCGTGATTGCCGCCGCTTTACGCAATCTTGTTAGATTTTCTTCCGTGACTTCCCCATAGTACTCGGCGCTTGTCATTTGGCCTAATCCCTGACCTAGCCTTGATGCGATGCGATTGCGATTCATTTCGAGACTTGCCAGCAACACAGGGCCACTAGCCCTTGCTATGTGCTGGGCAATATCCAGCAAGAACTGCGTCTTCCCCATGCTTGGCCTAGCGCCTATCAACACCAGATCGCCCCGCTGCAAACCGTTCACGCGGTAGTTGACTGAGGCGAGCCCGCAGGGGATCCCGGCGGAAACCGAAGTGCCCTGCCTTGCCTCCATCGCAGCCACTTCCTCGAGCATTGCTGTCCCCAATGGCGTCAGACCGCTAAAAGCGTCCATTCTGAGGGCTTTAGTAACTTCCTTGAGGGTTAGTCCCTCCAGGCTATCTCCGTCGTAATCCTGGCGGATTATGGCGCTCTCAACACGCTTCAGCGCTGATACTACGCCCCGCTCTCGGTGGCGCTGGGAGAGTATCTGGATATAGTCTTTCACCTCGCGAGCATCGCACCAGTAATTTTCGGCCAGATGGCTCATAAACGTCGCCGCCTCTGTGCCCAAACTGTCTTCGACTTTGCGCAACTCTAAAGTGCGTTCGATGCGACTCTTGTCCCGACAACGAACCAGGACTCCATATGCAGCTCTGACCGCTCGGTCCACAAACCAATCCTCTTCGGCCTCTGCCAGTATGTGATCAGCTAGTGCCTCGTCGTGCC
>PWUP01000138.1 GCA_003562535.1 Gammaproteobacteria bacterium
CTTCCGGTTCGGGCATGAGATCCGGGTCTTTGCATAAGCTCATGATCAAATCGGTGCCTGCATTGGTGGTCAGCAGGATCAAGGTATTTTTAAAATCAATGTAACGCCCTTCGCCGTCTTCCATCCAGCCTTTGTCGAAGACTTGGAAGAAAATCTCATGCACATCCGGATGGGCTTTTTCGACTTCATCAAGTAATACCACGCTGTAAGGTCGCCGCCGTACCGCCTCAGTGAGAATCCCGCCCTCACCATAGCCCACATAACCGGGAGGTGCGCCTTTCAGCGTTGACACCGTATGGGACTCTTGGAATTCACTCATATTGATGGTGATGACATTATCCTCACCGCCATACAGGACTTCGGCCAGTGCCAGCGCGGTTTCGGTTTTTCCCACCCCCGATGAACCGGCCAGCATGAAGACCCCAATCGGCTTATTGGGATTATCCAAACTGGCGCGCGAAGTTTGAATCCGCCGCGCAATCATCTCTAGGGCATGATCCTGACCGATGATGCGCCGCTTGATGATAGAAGCCAGATTCAACACGGTTTCCAGTTCATTACGCACCATGCGTCCGACAGGAATACCCGTCCAGTCAGCGACTACCGAGGCCACGGCCTGAGCATCAACGCTAGGTAACATTAAGGGGTTTTCGCCCTGTAGCTCATGCAATCGCGCTTGCAGCTCGCGTAATTGAGTGAGCTGTGCAGCGCGATCGGTCGTGGTTGCTGGCTCAGTGGTGGCGTCTTGAGTGGACTGCTCCAATGCGCTGCCCGTGCCTTCAACCGGTTGCGCGTCACCCCGTAGCGTAGCGCGCAGCGTCAGAATCTCATCGACCAGAGTTTTTTCTTCCTCCCAGCGGGTTTCTAAAGTTTGCAAGCGGGCGCGTTCAGCCTCTAGGGCATTGCGGACGCTGGTTTCCCGTTCGCGGGTGTCCACACCAACAGATTTTTCCTTGTTGATAATAGCCAGTTCAGTGTCCAATCCTTCGATGCGCCGCCGACTGTCATCGACTTCGGCGGGTACAGCATGTTGGCTGATGGCTACTCGGGCGCTCGAAGTGTCCAGCAGACTGACGGCTTTATCCGGGAGTTGCCGTGCGGGAATATAGCGATGTGATAAGCGTGCGGCGGCTTCCAGCGCTTCATCGAGGATTTGCACCTTATGGTGGTTTTCCATGGTTGAGGCCAGACCGCGCATCATGAGAATGCACTTTTCCTCACTGGGTTCATCGACTTTAACCGTTTGGAAGCGGCGGGTCAGCGCGGGGTCTTTTTCAATATGCTTTTTGTATTCCGCCCAGGTGGTGGCACCAATAGTGCGCAGAGTGCCCCGCGCTAAGGCCGGTTTGAGTAGATTCGCCGCATCTCCGGTACCCGCTGCACCGCCCGCGCCAATCAAGGTGTGGGTTTCATCAATGAACAGGATAATCGGCTTGGGGCTGGATTGAACGTCCTCGATGACTTGCTTCAGCCGTTGCTCAAACTCGCCTTTCATGCTGGCACCGGCTTGTAATAAGCCGACATCCAGCGCCCGCAGAGACACGTCTTTAATCGCGGGAGGCACATCGCCCCGAGCGATCCGTTGGGCGAAACCTTCGACCACAGCGGTTTTACCCACCCCGGCTTCACCGACCAGAATCGGGTTGTTTTGGCGGCGGCGCATAAGAATATCGACGACTTGGCGGATTTCCTCGTCACGACCCACAATAGGATCAAGTTCGCCAGCACGCGCCTGTTCGGTGAGATCGGTGGTGAATTTTTTCAGGGCTTCCTGTTTGCCCATCTGTGACGGTGCCATTGCACCGCTGGCCTCGCCAGGTTCAGCACCGCCGCCAGTTTGAAAACCATCTTGAGCGGTGAGCTGGTCTTCCGGGGAGCCACCGACCACTTCGTCAAACTGTTCGGTCAGAGTGTCGAGTTTGATTTTATTAAATTCAGGGGAAATACTCGGTAATACATGACGCAGATCGGGTGTTTTAAGTAGCCCAACGATTAAATGGCCGGTGCGTACTTGCGACACGCCAAACATCAAGGTGCTATACAGCCAGGCTTCTTTGACTGCATGTTCGATATGGGCGGATAAATCAGAAATTGAGGTCGAACCCCGAGGCAGTTTTTCCAGTGACTCAGTGAGATCGCGAATCAAGCGGGAGGGGTCGATATTGAATTGCTTGATAATCCGATGCAGATCGGAATCCTGTAATTGCAGCAATTGGTGAATCCAATGGACTAATTCGACGTAAGCATTACCGCGCATTTTGCAAAATACCGTGGCACTTTCAATGCCTCGGTAAGCGATGGGGTTTAATTTACCAAACAGGGCAACGCGTGAAATTTCTGACATATTCGACTCCCCACGGCAGATGCCGCTTTATCTATGGTTAACGGATGCTTAGCGGGCGACGTAGGCGCTCGCATCCAGCATTAAATCATCAGCGTCTTCGGCTAAGGGTTGGCTGCTTGCCCAGGTCGTCCAACCTAAACGAGCCGATTCACCGAGCTGTAAAACCGGGACTTCGGTTTTTTTCAGGATCAACTGCATATCCCAACTCAAGCCATCATCGACGTAGTTGCGTACCAATGCGACCAAGCGCGGCAGACTGTCACCGCCAGGCAGGAGACGTTGATAATCCTGATAGCCA
>PWUP01000073.1 GCA_003562535.1 Gammaproteobacteria bacterium
GCGCACGATCTGCGGGCACTGCTCGGTCGGCTGTGGCATCTATGCCAAGGTGCAGGACGGCGTATGGGTCGGACAAGAACCCGCCTTCGATCACCCCTTCAATCTAGGTGGACACTGCTCCAAGGGCGCTGCAGTACGCGACCATGGACACGGTGAGCGGCGTCTGAAGTATCCGATGAAGATGGTGGATGGCCAGTGGCGACGCATTTCCTGGGAGCAGGCCATCGACGAGATCGGTGACAAGATGCTGGAAATCCGTGAGTCATCCGGCCCGGATTCGGTACAGTGGCTGGGTTCTGCCAAGTTCAATAACGAACAGGCCTACCTGTTCCGCAAGATGGCAGCCCTGTGGGGGAGCAACAACGTCGATCACCAGGCACGGATCTGTCACTCGACGACTGTGGCCGGCGTAGCTAATACCTGGGGCTACGGCGCGATGACCAACTCCTACAACGACATCCTGAAGAGCAAGTCAGTCCTGATTATCGGCGGTAATCCAGCAGAGGCGCACCCCGTATCCATGCAGTTTGTGCTGCGTGCCAAGGAAAACGGTGCCAAACTGTTGGTGATCGACCCGCGCTTCTCGCGGACCGCAGCCCATGCCGACCAGTTCATGCGTATTCGCCCCGGCTCCGACATCGCGGTGATGTACGGGATGCTCTGGCACATCTTTGAGAATGGCTGGGAAGACAAAGAATTCATCCAGCAGCGTGTCTGGGGGATGGATCAGATCAAAGAGGAAATGGCACGCTGGACTCCCGAAGAGGTTGAGCGGGTCTCCGGTGTGGATCGTGAGTCCATGTATCAGGCCCCCAAGCTGATGGCCGAAAACCGTCCCGGAACCTTTGTATGGTGTATGGGTGGTACCCAGCACACGATTGGTAATAACTTCACGCGCCTGTACAGTATTGTCCAGTTGGCCCTGGGCAACATGGGCCGCGAAGGCGGTGGTACCAACATCTTCCGCGGCCATGACAATGTGCAGGGCGCGACGGACTTCGGCGTACTCTCCGATAATCTGCCCGGTTACTACGGGCTGTCCGAGGCCGCATGGCGCCATTGGGCCGCAGTGTGGGATCTGGACTTCGATCAATTGGCGGCACGCTTTTCGCAGGAGACCTACCCCGAGCGCGGCGGTCCGGCGACAAAGCCCATGTTCACCGCCGGTATTCCGGTCTCGCGCTGGATCGATGGCGTGCTGGAAGATCGTGATCAAATCGTGCAGCCGGACAACACGCGTGCCATGGTCTTCTGGGGCCATGCGCCGAACTCCCAGGTTCGTGGACCCGAGATGAAGAAGGCCTTCGAGAAGCTGGATCTGCTGGTGGTGGTCGATCCATTCCCGACCGTCTCAGCAGTCATGCATGACCGCAAGGACAACACCTACTTGTTGCCAGCCACCACACAGTTTGAGACCTACGGCTCTTTGACGGCATCGAACCGTTCCGTGCAGTGGCGTGACAAGGTGATTGAGCCGCTGTTTGATTCGCGTCCCGATCATGTGATCATCTACAAGTTGGCGAAAAAGCTCGGGATTGGCGACGACCTGACCAAGAACATTCAGGTGAATGGCGAAGAACCGCTGATTGAAGACATCATGCGCGAGTACACCCGCGGTATGTGGTCGATTGGCTACAGTGGTCTTAGTCCGGAACGGATCAAGGAGCATACCAACAATTGGCATACCTTCAATACCACGACGTTGCGTGCGCAGGGCGGTCCCGTCCACAACGAATACTACGGGCTGCCGTGGCCGTGCTGGGGTACGCCGGAGATGAAGCACCCGGGTACTGCCAACCTCTACGATACCAGCCTGCCGGTTGCTGACGGTGGACTGAACTTCCGCGAGAACTTCGGTACCGAGCGCGATGGCGATAATCTGCTGGCCGAGGGGTCCTACCCAGTCGGTTCCGAGCTCCAGGATGGCCATCCGCGGTTTAGCGCCGATCTGCTCAAGCAGCTAGGTTGGTGGGATGAGCTGACTGACGAAGAGAAGAGGCTAGCCGATGGCAAGGCCTGGAACTTCGATCTTTCAGGTGGAATCATCCGCGTTGCAATCAAGCACGGCTGTGCGCCATTCGGTAACGGCAAGGCACGTTGCGTGGCGTGGAACTTCCCGGATCCGGTGCCGATTCACCGTGAGCCGATCTACACCAGCCGCTACGACCTGGTTGCCGACTACCCGACCTATGAGGATCGCCGCGGTTTCTACCGGCTGCCAACCCGCTATAGCTCCATTCAGGCCAAGGATTTCAGCGGTGAGTTTCCATTAATCCATACCAGTGGACGCTTGGTTGAATACGAAGGCGGTGGTGACGAGACCCGCTCCAACCCATGGCTGGCAGAGTTGCAGCAAGATATGTTCGTGGAGATCAACCCGGTGGATGCGAACAATGCCGGTGTGCGCGATGGCCAGTATGTTTGGCTGGAGAGCCCTGAGGGTGGGCGTATCCGCATCAAGGCCATGGTGACGGAACGTGTCGCAGCTGGCGTGGTGTTTACTCCATACCATTTCGGTGGTCACTTCGAGGGCCGGGATCTGCGCGATAAGTATCCAGAAGGCAGTGATCCCTTCATCCTTGGTGAAGCGGCCAATACGGCCTTCACCTACGGTTACGACTCGGTGACCGCGATGCA
>PWUP01000149.1 GCA_003562535.1 Gammaproteobacteria bacterium
GACCCCTGATTACTGACCACTGACCACTGACCACTAACCACTAACCACCACCCCAAGGATAAGGAAAGGAGCATGATCGAGTTTTTCTTCCTGGCGTTTTTCTCGGCCGGGGCCATGATCGGCGCCATCGCCATGCTATTGCTGCGCCAACCGATTCGCGTGGCCCTGGCCTTGATTGGCACCATGATCTCCCTGGCGGCGATTTATGCCCAGCTAGGTGTGCATGTCCTGGCCGTCTTTCAGATCCTGATTTATGTCGGGGCGGTGATGGTCTTCATGATTTACGCCATCATGCTGCTGGATACCGAGGATCGCTCCTTTATTGAGCGCTACTCGCCGCTGTTGGTCGCGGGTCTGGCCGGGCTGGTGTTGCTGGCCGGGGTGCTGCTGGACGGTCTGTGGCGGGTGGTGCCTCCCGAGGCGGTGGTGGCCGAGACTGAGGTCTTCAGTGTCGGAGTATTTGCCCAGATCTTTATGCAAGAGTACTGGGTGTACTTCGCCCTGGTTGCGGTGGTCTTGCTGGTGGCTGAGGTGGCAGCTACCGCAATCATCGATCTGCGACGGCGGGCAGGTCAGCAGGGGGACAAGGCATGACGAGTACCACGCTACTGTTAATGGTCTCTGGCCTGTTGTTCAGCATCGGGCTGGTGGGTGTGATTATCCGGCGGCATTTGCTGATCATGCTGATGTTTCTGGAGCTGATGCTGAACGGGGTTTTGTTGAGCCTGGTGGTGTTTACCCAACTGCTGGCCGCCGAGGCCGGGGTCACGCTGGTGTTCCTGGTGTTTGTGGTGGCGGCGGCGGAGGTGGCGATTGCCATCCCGATTGTCTTATTGCTGGTGCGTTCCGGGGGGAGTCTTGACCCCAGCGCGTATTCCGGGTTAAAGGGATAGGGGGCGCGTATGGAGACCTTACTCACTCTGCTGGTGCTGTTGCCGCTGCTGGGGTTTGTGCTTAATGGCCTGCTCGGGGCGCGGCTGGGGCCACAGTTTGTAAATACTGTGGGCGTGGGCATGCCGACCCTGGCCTTCATCCTGGCGGTTATTGTCTGGCGCGGCCTGGAGGCAGGGGATGGCAGCCCAATTATTGCCACCCTGTACACCTGGGCCAGCTTTGGCGAACAGGCCTTGTCAGTGGGCTTGTATCTGGATCGCCTCAGCGCCATCATGGTGCTGATTATTACCGGTGTGGGCGCGCTTATTCATCTGTATTCTGTGGGCTATATGCAGGGCGATGCCGGTTATGCCCGCTATTTCGCCTACCTCAATCTGTTCCTGTTCTTCATGCTGCTGCTGGTGTTGGGCAGCTCGCTGTTGGTGGTGTTTGTCGGTTGGGAAGGCGTGGGGTTGGCCTCGTACCTGTTGATCGGTTTCTGGTTTCAGGATGCCGACAAGGCGCGGGCCGGGCGCAAGGCCTTTATCACCAATCGGGTGGGAGATGCCGCCTTTTTGCTGGGCATGTTCCTGATCTTCACCACTATGGGCACTTTAGAGTTGAGCGCGATCAACGATGCCTTCGCTGCTGGTGCGGTGCCGGTGGCTATTGCTACGGCTGTGGGTCTGTTGTTGTTCATCGGGGCAACCGGTAAATCCGCGCAAATCCCCCTGCATGTCTGGTTGCCGGATGCCATGGCCGGGCCTACCCCGGTTTCGGCACTGATTCACGCCGCCACCATGGTCACCGCCGGGGTCTATCTGGTCGCACGCTTGTCCGGGGTGTATATACAGGCCCCCGATGCCGGTATGGTGATTGCCGTGATTGGCGTGCTGACCGCCTTTTTCGCGGCCACGGTGGCCCTGGTGCAAACCGACATCAAGAAGGTGCTGGCCTACTCCACAGTTTCGCAGTTAGGGCTAATGTTTGTCGCCCTTGGGGTGGGTGCTTATGCCGTGGCGGTCTTTCACCTGCTCACCCATGCCTTCTTCAAGGCCGCCCTGTTCCTGGGAGCGGGCAGTGTGATTCATGCCCTGCATGGCGAGCAGGATATCCGGCGCATGGGCGGTCTGTACCGCTACATCCCCTGGACCTTCGGCACCTTTGCCGTGGCCACCTTCGCCATCGCAGGCTTACCGCCGCTGGCCGGCTTTTTCTCCAAGGATGCCATCATCTGGTACGCCCTGGCCAGTGACAGCAACGGTGGGGTCTGGCTGTTTGCTTTAGCCATGCTCACGGCCTTTTTGACCGCCTTGTATATGTTCCGGCTGTTGTTTATGGTGTTTCTCGGGCATTCGCGCATGGAACCGGCCGTGGCCGCCAAGGTGCACGAGTCCCCGCGCAGCATGACCAGCGTGCTGGTGGTGTTGGCGGTGTTCTCAGTGATCGCCGGCTGGTTCGCCATTCCCCAGTACCTGTATCCGCTGCTGGGCAGCCCAGCGGTGGCCGCCGAATGGGCCGCCTGGAAGGGGGTCAAGACCCTGTTCAGCGTCGCCTTGGTCCTGCTGGCCCTGGTGGCCGCCTATCGGCTCTACCTCAACGGCGGGCAGGTCGCCGATGCCTTATGGCAGCGGGTGGCGGGCCTGCAACGGCTGCTGCAAAACAGCTATCATATTGATGCCTTATACCAGCGCCTGCTGCAACGGCCCTGGTGGTGGCTGTCGGAGCGGGTCTTCCTGCATTGGGGGGACCGGCGTGTA
>PWUP01000068.1 GCA_003562535.1 Gammaproteobacteria bacterium
GATACCGCAACCATCGGTGATATTGGGGTGATTTTTGCTGGCCCTGGCGGCATTGAATACGCCCCGGAAAAAATTGAAACTCTAGTGCGGGCGCTATTGGCGCAAGCGGCGGAGCAAAATGGCTGGAGTCGCGGCCTGATTTTGAAGATGACGGCCCGTAACCAAAACCTCTATCGGATTACGCAACCGGATGGCAGCCACGAATTTGTGATTGCAGATGATTTACCCGAATTTCTCGCCCGTTATCCCGACATCGACCGCGATGATCCGCAGCAGTTTTTGGTGTATCGCGGAGAAGATCGTCTGCTGACCCTGACGGGCCGCGAAGCGGTTGAGCTGGGTATGGCTACGGCACTGATACCCACCTTAGATGCGTTGTATGCCGAGCTGGGTCTGGAGGCCGATGATGTTGTGCTGTTGGTGCCGAGTGTGGCCGAGCGTGCCGCAGACGTGCTCAGCCGCTGGGCACCGATTTTGGGTGGCTTGATGCTGTTATTTTTATTTTTTGAATTGCAATCGCCTGGGGTCGGTTTGTGGGCCGGTTTGGGTTTGACCGCAGGAGCCGCCTTTTTAGTGGCGCAATACACCTTGGAGATGGTGGCCTATTTGGAGTTTATTCTCTTGGGCGTCGGGGTGGTGCTGCTGATTATTGAATTACTGACTGCCTTTGGAGGCGGGCTGCTGGGTATCGCAGGCGGGGTGCTGATTTTGGCCGGATTGTTTTTATCTTTTCTGCCCAATGAGCTGGAATTCGACTGGAATGATGAGTACTTTCGTGAAGTAGTAACGGCGGCTACGTTTAATAGCTTGGGTGCCGCCGCCGTGATGGCCGTGGGCTTATTGGTATTCTTTGCCCGGTTTAATAAAAACCCCTTAACGCGACGGCTGGTGGCGCGGGGGGAAATTACCGCCGACAGCGGCGGAGAACTTGACCACAGTGCGGTGTCCTTGGTCGGACAACGTGGCCGCAGTCGCAGTGCGCTGCACCCTGGAGGGCGGGTGTGGCTGGCGGGGCGTGATTACAGCGCTCGTGCCTTACACGGCGAATACATTGCCGCGCAGCGTCCGGTCGAAGTGGTGGGCGTGGAGTTTGGTGAGTTGATTGTGGCGGAATGCCCAGATTCGGAGTCGCCGCAGCCATGATGGAAGACTGGCTACCTTTGGTTCATGTTGCTCTGTTATTAGTCGCGGCATTATTGTTGCTCGTACTTGAATTTTTGTTGGTGTCTTTTGGTCTGTTTAGCGTTGCTTCTCTGGTCAGTGCAGCGACCGCTATTTATTTAGCCGCCCGCTGGGATCCGCTGGCGGGTTATATCACCGCCTTGCTGGTCGTGATCTTGGCGCTGATTACGGTGCGCTGGGGATTGCGCCGTTTGAGTCGTTCGCCCTTGGTGCCGAAAACGGCGATTGACGAGCATGCGGGCTATCGGCATGTGGCAGAACGTCTGGCCATTGCCGTGGGTTCTACCGGCGTGTTGTTAACCTCAGCACGGCCAGGCGGGCGGGCGCGGTTCCCCGGTGGCGATTGTGATGTGCAGAGTGTGAGCGGGGTGTTGGCTGCGTCCACTCCAGTACAGGTGGCGCGGATTGACGGTCCGGTGATTTATGTTACAACCCTTCATTCTCAGGAGTAGTCGATGGAAATTTTACAAATTATTTTATTAATTATCCTATTTGTCATTGTCATGCTGGCGTGGCTGATTGGCAATGTGTTTATGCTGTGGTGGCAGTCGGTGCTGTCCAATGCCCCCGTTGGTCTGATGCAAATCGTGTTTATGCGGTTTCGTAAGGTCAACCCAACGGTGGTGGTGCGTAATCGGATTACCGCTAAAAAGGCGGGACTGGAAATCAGTGCCGATCAACTCGAAGCGCATTATCTGGCTGGGGGTGAAGTCGATCGCGTGGTTAAAGCCCTGATCTCGGCCAGTAAGGCGGGCATCGAGTTATCGTTTGACCGCGCTTGCGCCATTGATCTGGCAGGGCGCGATGTACAAGAAGCGGTAGCCACCTCGGTGAACCCGAAAGTCATCGACGTGCCTTCCGGTACCACGGGTCGCAGTTCAGTGGATGCGATTGCCGGTGATGGGATTCAATTACGGGTGAGAGCGCGAGTGACGGTACGCACCAATCTGGATCGTTTGGTCGGTGGGGCCACTGAAGAAACCATCATTGCCCGTGTCGGTGAGGGGATTGTGACCACCATTGGTTCGGCCGATACCCACATGGAAGTCTTGGAAAGCCCAGATCGGATTTCTAACCGAGTATTAGAGCGCGGCTTGGATTCTGGTACGGCGTTTGAAATTCTCTCGATTGATATTGCCGATATCGATGTGGGCGATAACGTCGGGGCGCGTTTAATGATCGACCGCGCAGAAGCCGAGAAAAAAGTCGCCCAGGCACAAGCCGAACGCCAGCGGGCCTTGGCTGTGGCGCGCGAGCAGGAGATGCAGGCGTTGGTGCAAGAAAACCGCGCCAAGGTGGTGCTGGCCGAAGCCGAAGTGCCCAAAGCTCTGGCCGAGGCGCTGCGTTCCGGTCATTTAGGCGTGATGGACTACTACAATATGCAGAATGTATTGGCCGATACCCGCATGCGTGGCCATATTGCCGGAGAAAGCTCCGAGCGGAGTCGAC
>PWUP01000070.1 GCA_003562535.1 Gammaproteobacteria bacterium
CGCAATATCGCGAAGTCGATTCCCTAAGAGGCTGGCGAAAGCATCATCGTTTCGCAGTCGTTCCAGCAATACATTTGAATTATCCATTGGAGTACGCTTCTGGCTTAATGTCAATGATTTTACCATTCCAGGGATCGTCTGTCATGGATTTGAGGTCCCGGCAAAGCCACACGATCGGGGGCGTTGAATACTGTTGAACGATCCTATCAGAAGCACCGCGCCGGTTGGTGTAAAGGCCTTCTGCGGTGTAGTGGTAGACCATGGGAGATCTCGCGAATGGCACGTAGCTTGCTCCTAGAAATATGCTTCCTGAGAACCCTAGAAATGGGTTCAGGGCGGTGATGATGTAGTCGTACTGTTCATTCTTTTGAAGCTCGCGAGCAGTGAGATCAAAGAGCTTACTCATCATGTTTTTTGGTAGCGGTGTGTACCCATAGGCTCGGGTCATAACTGCTATGTTGCTCATCGGGATATCTGTACCAACCGCTGCCGAAAGCGCGGCTCGTTGATACTCCCTATCGCACTCCGACAGTGCGCAGTAGCAGGCCGGGAAGTCGGCGTCGGGAAGAAACAACCCGAGATGTAGTTGAGTGTCGGGCCGGGCTTGATGGATGTAGTGAATTCGGTCCTGGATTTCGAAACCGTCGCGCTCGTTGACCCTATCGAAGATAACCGGTAGGGCCTCATTATCTGCGTCAAGGCGGAGGTTTGATCTGCGGCCCTTCAACTTCAAGCCTGCCGGAATCCTGTCGATCTGATTGCGGGCGCGATGTTGCCGGTAATAGCCCTCGAAGTCAGCCAACGCGTGCCGGAGCTTCACAAGTACTTCTCGCACGACGTCGACTGCTTCGCGACCACGAAGGTCTGACTCGTCGTATTGGGGGAGCATCAGCCGAAGCTGGACGGAGAGATACCCCTCGTCGATGCCCAGAAACGCTGCGACGGTGTCGATGTCGCTGAAGTGCGGCTTCAGCAAGGACTCTACAAAGGGATCCGATAGTCCGTCGATGATCTCGCGGGGACTGGTCATCCTTTCCACCTGCCGTCCATGGGTAGGACCGAATAGGCCCATGCGGCGTCTCCGAGGAAGTGGCTAGCATCCGGCGATCTTGCTTCGTCGTGCGCTTGCGTCTGCGAGTAGGCCCGACGGCTGCGAGTACCGAATCCGAGGCAGGAGCTACTCCGCTGAAGACTCTCGTGGCGCTGAGTTCGGCGCGTGGTCGAACCTAGGCGCGCCGACCAGACATGCACGTCGCTCGACACTACTGGCTCGTCAGTCACGCGATGAGCACCACCGCGCGGTGGCGTGATGAGAGATCATCGTCCTTGCACGCATGGCATGGCGTCGTTCCATGCAGACCGAGGCCGCGCTGTTTGTATGCTAGGTCTTCGAGGGGTTTGAAAGATGTCCCACAAGGACCACCATCCTCCGTCGTCCGCTTGTTGGCGGACTATGGAGGATTTTTTGTGCCTAGTGAGGGGCGAGAAGTTTATCCGCCTATCGGCGGGAGTCCCTCAACGCCCCGCAGTTACGGTGTTTATGCAATTCCCGGCAGTAATGATTATTACTTTTGCTTTTGGCTGCTCACGGTATAATGGAGTTACTGGAGGGGAGCGTTATGTGGATTCAAACGTATTTTCAACAAATTGCCGCGCAGTTGCGTCGAGCAGCTAAAGAGGCTAATCAGCGGGCATCAGATAAACGAACGGAAATTTCGCGTCTCGAAGATAGCGTGAAACAGCAAAAAACAGATATAAGAAGCCAGGAACGAGCCATTGAAACAACCATGGCTTTGATGCACAGTGATGATCAGGTACGTTCAGCTAAACTGGCCAAGCAAGTAGTTGATAAAAAACGGGAAGAGCAAGAAAAAGATCGAGAGCTGCAAGAGATGAAGGCTCGACTTGAAACCCAAATTAAAGCATTCGAGCAATTAGTGCAGCAACTCAACAGCGAGGCTGCCAGTTACGAAAATCGTACTTTCGACTATGAATA
The DNA here is from genome assembly GCA_003562535.1 of Gammaproteobacteria bacterium. GTDB lineage: Bacteria > Pseudomonadota > Gammaproteobacteria > Competibacterales > Competibacteraceae > SKOM01. The sequence goes on from PWUP01000070.1 coordinate 1,997, forward strand.
GCAAACTGGCAAAAAACAGCCCCGTAAAATAAAGTCGCGAGCGACTTTACCACGGGGCACTTCAAAATATTCAGTGCAACTTAACTGTGGCGGTGCCACGGGATATTCATAACGTATTTTGAAAGTTTATGTCAAAATACTGATGAAGATTTTTCGTGGTGCGCAGGGCGGGAATCGAACCCGCACGCCTTTTGGGCACAGAATTTTAAGTTCTGCATGTCTACCAATTCCATCACCCGCGCTTAGTTGTAATATCGCCCTATTGCCGTCCGCCGTCCAGTAGACTATAAAGGGCATCATCAATAGTTTACACTTTTTGTAAACTATTGATGATGGAGGCGCGTACGGGATTCGCACCCGTGTACTAGGTTTTGCAGACCCATGCCTAACTACTCGGCCAACGCGCCAACGTGTTATTCAACACTGAAGTATTGTAGCAAAATCAGAGATAAAAGCGGTAACTATAAAATTACTTGACCCTACTTCTTCCGTCGGCCGGCGGACTACGAAGGGCGTTGCGCGACAAGTAATTTTATAAAGGTTATTTTTCGCTATAAGTTACATTGTTTATCTGCTGATAGATGATTCTCGAATCGGAAGAGTAAGAACAACACCAAGCTGAGCTAATTGAGAC
>PWUP01000301.1 GCA_003562535.1 Gammaproteobacteria bacterium
CGCCCATCGTCCGAACCTGACAACCCCGGTAGATTCTGTAGGCCGGGCAGTCCTACTTGATACACCGTGTCAATCAGACACGCTGTATAAGCGAGTCCAGAATATACCAGATTTTTGTGGAGGGGCCAGCCATTGGATCACCGCTTATTAGCTTTTAATTCGCATACTGAGTGTGTAGCATGACCTTCTCAACAGAATGCTTGCAAACACTGTTCACACGATTGAAAAAGGATACCCCTATGCCTGAGCGCATTCAACGCAAAGCCATCTACTCGATTCACTCCATTGCCACTTTACTGGGCACATCGGAACACGCTCTAAGCACAGCGTTCCAGTCGGGCCTGTTGCCGGGACGCCAAATAGGTCGTATGTGGTATTGCACCGGTGACTCTCTGCTGAAGTATTTCCGAGGGTCGGACGCCTCAGCACCGCCACCGGAGTTCTTATCGTCTGAGGCCACAGCGGTGAGTCCACCGCACCCTGTGCCCCCGCAGCCATCCAATCCGACGCCTTCTCAGCACTCTGCCCCCCGTGGTGTTGCTCGTCGGTCTAAGCCATCAACGACCTCCCGAGGTAAAAAGTCCACACAACGTGTTAAGGCCGAGTCGGTGCCCACAGAAGCACACGCTAAAAAACGGTATGTAGCTGATCGAGTCAAGCAAGCGCGGGAACAGACCGCAACGAATAATGAAGCCGCGGAGCTGCTCAATCAACAGCAAGTGCCTTCACTGAGTGGGACTCCCTGGACTCACCGCTCGGTGTTTAATTTATTGCGGTGGGGGCAGTTGAATCCACCGACAGGTTCTCAAGACTAAGCGCCATGTCATTGCCCCAAGCACCGTTGCACCCAGAGGACACGGGGTTAGTCAGTGCCGGCGGCCAAGTCGATGAGTATATTTCAGCGGCGGTGGCGGCGCGAACCCGAGAGGCGTATCAGCGGGATTTGAACCGTTTCTTAGCATGGGGGGGGCAATTGCCGAGTTCAGCGGCTGAGATTGCCCAGTATCTGTCTGGTCATGCGCACAGTCACCGAATAGCGACACTGCAACGGTGGCGGGTCAGTATTGGCCGAGCCCATACGGCACAAGGGTTAGCGGATCCGAGCCGCTGTGAGTTGGTCAGAACGGTGTTACGGGGTATCAGTCGTGAGCATGGTTGTGCTCAACGCCGGGCCACACCGGTGTTACGCGATGAGGTTATGGCCATGGTCAAGACGTTAGGGTCAACACCCAAGGAGGTGCGTGATCGCGCGTTGGTACTGGTGGGCTTTGCCGGGGCGTTACGTCGCTCGGAACTGGTGGGCTTAATGGTCAACGACGTGCAGATCGGGCGTGAGGGGTTAACCCTCAGGCTGCGGCGCTCTAAAACGGATCAAGAGCAGAAGGGACGCGAGATCGGTATCCCCTATGCCCAAGGGCCAATCTGCCCAGTACAGGCTTTGCAAGCGTGGCAGCGATTGATCGAGGCGTGCGACGCTCAACATCACCCCCAATGGTCTGATGACCAACGCCCGATCTTCCGTGGGGTCAATCGCCACGGTCACATTGCTTGTCAGGCGCTCAGTGATCGAGCGGTCAACCAAGTGATCAAAGCCCGTTGCCGAGCCATTGGTTTGGACGCCGAGGCGTACTCCGGACACTCACTCCGTGCCGGATTTTGTACCTCAGCCGCTCAGGCGGGCAAACCCAGTTGGCAGATACGCAAGCAAACGGGGCATAAAAGCGAAGTCATGCTTAATCACTATATCCGTGCAGGACGCTTATTTGCTGATAATGCATTAAATGGGTTGTGGTAGGTTAAGCGCGCGCGACGAACAGTCAGGGGGCTCATAAGTCAATCCTGTAAGAGTTTGCCCGGCAGGCGATAGTCTAAGGGATGGACTCCAGCGATTTTAGCCACGCATTGCCCTGGACGCACAAGTGAGTCCCGTACCCGGGTAAATAATACCCCTTCGGTGCGGCTGCAGATCGGGATGCGGTGGTTGATGTGGTGGACATCGATTAATTCAGCAATGACATCACCGACGCCGACCTGGGCACCCAGCGCCTGATGGTACACCAGTAATCCTGCCCCCGGCGAGCGCAGCACGTCCACGCCTTCCAGAGGCACACACACTCCCTGCGGGGGAGGTAAGGTCTCAGGGGTACCGGTAATTACGCCTTGGCGCTGGAGAAAGCGATATAAACCGGCCGCATCTTGGGCGGCCAATGTGTCGTTGACCTCATGTTGTCCGCGCAATTCGAGGGGACAGGCAAAACAGCCTAAGGGAACCCGCTCACCGTAATGTTGACGCAAGACCCGCCATGGACTGCTATTGGCCTGATCATACGCTTCGCCGCCGGGATCATCTTCTAGTAATAAAGCCATGCAGTGCATATCGGCGGCCAGTTGTTGCGCCAAGGTGCTCTGGTCACGCGGGGCGTAAAGATGCAGCAGGGCATCATGATCACAATGCAGGTCAAGGACATAATCGGCATCGATTGACTGGCTGAGCAACAGAGCCTTCAGTGCTTCGCCTTCGCGCTGGGTGGGCAATGCCGCGACTTGGCGACACAATGCGGCACGAATGATATCAGCATTCGCTTGAGGGTCATCCCCCAGCGACTCGGCTAATAGCGGCACCAGCCGTTCCCCCAGTGCGGGTACAGCTCGATTAAAATTGCCGGTGACATCGAAGTCGTAGCGCCCTAAGGTGTATCCATTGAGAAACTGGCTGAGACCGATGGGGTTGGCAAACGGCACAATGACAATCTCGCCCTGTACTTGGTCGGGTGCAGCATCCAACCGCTCTAGCAGGTGCTGCAAGGCCAACATACCCGGCGCTTCATCGGCATGCAGCGCCGCCTGTAAATACGCTTTGGGACGACCGCAGCCGTAGCGATGCACCAGCAGGCTGCGGCGATTACCGGCGGCCACTATGGGTAAGTCAAGATTTACGCTTTGACGTGAGCTCATGGGATTGAATGTCCTATGCAGGCGGCTAATACCTCAGCACAGGGCAGACTGATTTTCAGTGCAAGCTGGGGATCAGCACGAGTACGCCCTAGGTTGAGTGCCGCAATAGGTTTGCCTTGATCGTAGGCTGTTCGGCAGAAGCGATAACCGGAGTACACCATCAGTGAAGAACCAATAACCAACACTGCGGCGGACTGCTCGAGCTGGGCATAAGCCTGAGCGACACGCTCGCGTGGAACATTTTCACCGAAAAAGACCACACTGGGTTTAAGCAGCCCCCCACAGTGCGGACAATCCGGTACGCAAAAGCCCTCATTAACGCTGGGAGCGACCATGCTCTGGGGGCACCGTAGCAGCCGTCGTTGTAACACACCGCAACTGATACCACTCCCTTATTCCAATCGCTAGCGGTATGGCAAAAAATAACAGCGCCTTGCCGGCAATTAACCATTCAGCACCACTCATTATCACGTTCTCCGTTAGTTCAATACACATAGCATGAAACACTCATTCCTACCTACACGCCCTATAGAACGCAATCGCTTGTGACACTGCATGGTTATATTCCGTTCCGTATGATGACCCCTCAGCGTACTACCCGACGCATCCAGCCGGTGGTTGCAACAGCGGTTCCGATCCCCGCCAACAGCGTCGCAAACAGGTAAACGCTTGCTGGGCTGACCCCATCCCAAAGATAACCGCTCGTTAGGCTGCCCACAGCTCCACCCAGCCCGAAACTTAGCGAGGAGTACAGCGCCTGCCCGCGTCCCTGCAGACGACCGGGGAAGTATAGATGTATCAGTGAAATGGCCGCCGCGTGATAAACTCCATAGCTCGCTGCATGCAACAACTGGATCAGCACTAGCGCCGCCATGCTCTCAGGAACAGTGGCCAATAGCCACCAACGCAGAGTGGTCAGCACCAGCGTCAGCGTCATCAACGGCCAGGCTCCGAAACGCAGGATCAAGCGCGGCATCAGAACAAACACCATGACCTCTGCCACCACTCCGAGCGCCCAGAGTTGGCCCGCAAAGGCGCGGCTGAAACCCTGCGCCTCTACGTACAGGGTAAAAAAAGCGTAATAAGGACCGTGGCTGGCCTGCATGAAGAAACAGGCCAGCAGCAAGGCGATCACTTCAGGGCGACGGAGTACGGCCAATAGCGCATTCCCCCCGTCGTATGTCGGCTTCTCATCCAGCGGTTCATGAACGTGTAGTGTGGAGAGGTAAAGTCCGGCCAGCAGCACCAGCATGATCCATGGAAGCCACTGGATTGACAGCCGGTCGAGCAGCCAGCCTAGACCGGCCACCACTAGGATAAATCCGATTGATCCCCATAGCCGTACCAGCGCATAGCGGTGACTGCTGCGTCCCAGCACGAGCAGGGTGGTCGCCTCAAACTGCGATAAGATGGCGTTCCAAAAGAAACTGAAGAGCATCATCACTACAGCCAGCCACCAGTAACCGGAGTGGAACAGCACCCCAGCAAAGGCCAGCAGGGCGGTCAGTGCGCCAAGGCGGATAATCGGCATGCGTACCCCGGCCCGGTCTGCAAGCCAGCCCCAAACATTTGGGGCGATGATTTTAGTCGCTAGGGTGATCGCCATCAGTTCGCCGATCTGGGCACCACTGAACCCCAGTTCGGCGAGATACGGAGCCCAGAAAGGCATGAAGGCCCCGACGCTGGCGAAATAGAAAAAGTAAACACTGGAGAGACGAATGTGCTGGTTCACGAACAGAGGCGCAAATGCCCGACGGTGTACGATGGGTTCACCCTATCATGCGAGGCTGTGAATATATACAGCCATCTACACTGATCGGTGGCGGGTCTGTGCTTAATCCAAAATAATATGGGGTATAAACCGAGCGCTATCTTTGGTGATCAAGGTATGATCTTCACGAATCCCTATGCCTGCCGCACTATCGCCCACCACCCAACTGCCTATCAAAGTATAATGGCCCGCAAAATAGGGCAAAGGCTGTAGCCGCTGTCGGATGACTGGAGCATCTGCATACGGCCCCGGTTCTCGGAAGCGCTGGCCTGCCGAGGTCATCAGCTCAACATTCGCCCCCTCACGAGAAAACAGCGGTTTGCGCACCCAGCCGGGTTGCAGCCCAGCCACAGCTCCGTCATCAAAATGACTTTCCAGCAAGTTCGGATGACCTCGGTGTTTATGCCACAGTAGCGGCAATAGGCCCTTGTTCGACAACAGCAGTTTCCACAGCGGCTCCACCCACAAGGTCTGCGAGCTGAGAAGATCAGCGGCAAAGTCCTCACTCAGCAAGAACTCCCAAGGGTACAGTTTAAACAGACCGGTAATGGGCTGCCCTTGGAGATCATAATACTGACCGTCCAAACTACCAATGTCCTCTAGGGCGATATAGCGACCGTCGATACCCTTTTGCGTGGCGATATCCAATAGATAATCCACAGTCCCTCGATCCTCGACACACTCTCGTACACTGGTGAAATAAAACGGTTGGGGTAGGTCGAGACGGCTGAAGGCTTCTTCTAACTGATCGTGCAAGGAGTTGAACTGATCTGCGCCTTGCGGTAATCGTCCCCGTCGCACCATATCCTCCAACCAAACCCACTGAAACACTCCACTTTCATACAGTGCCGTCGGCGTGTCGTAATTCAGCTCCAGTAACTGGGCAGGGGCATCACCTGCATAAACCAGATCCATACGGCCATATAAATACGGGTCGCCACGTCGCCATGAGGCGGCTAAGGCGTCACGGTACGCTACGGGGATCGCCAGTTGATCCAGTTTATGCTCATCGGCCAGAATATCGGGAATGATATCCAACGCCATGGCATGCAGCTCTTCGGTGACGGTTTCGAGATCCTGCTCGATTTGGCGCAGAGTGAATTGATAATAGGCGCTTTCATCCCAATACGTTTGGCCATACAGGGTATGAAACTGGAACCCTAAGTGTTGGGCATACGCCTGCCAATCGGGGCGTGGCTGAATCGCTATCCGCTGCACGCCTAGCTACCCAAGCTGCTGCGAGCTGCCGCCTGTTGGCCAAACCCCCCTCGGCGCACCATCTGGGCACGCTCGGGTTGTACCGCAGAAGGTGTCACACTCACCCGCCCCGTGTAGCTGGACACCGGATGGTTGGTCGCGGTGCGAAAGGTAAAACGATCATCGCGCGATTTGTACAAAGGCTGAGTGGGTACAGCCGAGCGGGGCGCGGCTGGTGTGGCCTGACTGCTTGCACTTAACATACGGCCTACCATATACCCCATCATCATTGGCATAAAGAACCCGCTGCCCTGATGGGTACTCGGTACGGTTTCACACGATCCCTGACCAAAATCAGCTTCGCAGTCCTCTTGACTCAAATAACGCGGGGCAACCTCAGTATGTAAAGCCATTGCCTGCTCAAATTCGGCCTGACATTCTGCGGGAGTGTAACCATATAATGCCGAGCATTCATCAGGATTGTTAAACACTAAAGCGTCCACCGGCCGCTCACCACAACCGGCCAGCATCAGGGTAGCCGCAGGGGCCATTAGGACTAATGCGGTTTTTTTGCTGCGTTTCATGATCAACCTCTTAATAACGTATGCGAGCTGCGTTTAAAATGTCAACGGCAATAGGGCAAGCCCCCGAGAACATTAAACTGAGGTCGGGTGCTAACCGTCAACGCGCGTGCTGAACTCGGGTAGCCCCATCTTTTCTAGCAATCCATCCAGCTCATCCAAAGAATGATAGCTAATGCGAAGTTCTCCACGGGTTAAATCCTTAGAATTAGGTTTCACCAAAACCGGTGTACCTAGATACTGATTTAGACGCTCTGTTAACTCTCGGATCGCTGGATCAATAGGCTTTTTACTGGTTCTTCGACGACTGGGTTGCTGTTTTAACTGCTGTACTTGAACTTTAAGTGTTTGTACAGACCATTCTTTTTCAACAGACCGTTTAGCCATTTCAAATTGTAATGCTGTTGATAAATCTCGTAGAATCAAAGCATGGGAAGCACTTAAAGTGCGTTCAGCGACAAGTTCTAATACATCATCACTCAGTTCTAAAAGATGTCGCATGCGAGTCATACGGTCGACTGAAATACCCAATGCTTCAGAGAGTTCTTGTTGTGTCAGATTATAATTCTCAAGCGCAATCCGATATCCTCTACCTTCATCAACTGGGTTTAAATCTTCACGCTGAAGATTTTCAAGTAAATTCCACAGACCTGCATCGCCATCACTGATATGAGTTTTGACTATACACGGTATGGTGGTAAGACTAGCGAGCTTGGCTGCCCGCCAACGTCTCTCACCTGCAATAATCAGGTAATGGTCTGCTTCAGCACGTACAATTAGGGGTTCAATGATACCTTGCGACTTCAGTGTTTGTGCTAACTCTTTGAGCTTATCTTCATCAATATGGCTACGAATTTGCCAAGGGCCGGGACGAAGCATCTCAATAGGTAACAGTTTTAATTGATCTGGCCGTTGAAGTGGTTCTTGGCCTTGCAGTGCCATATCCATAAGGCTAGGACGACGTGTTTTATTTTTAAACATTGTGTTAGACCTCCCCCCACATCTTATTTGCTTGTTTATCAGGTGTTGATGCGGATAATTGCTGACAGGCCTGTTGATCCCAAAACTCAACAGCATAATTGAGTATTTGAGCGTTGACAGCATCCATCATGGCAATAGCGCGTTTGTAGGTTTCGCGACTCCCTCTAGGTTGGATAATGTCATAAATCGATGGGAAATGATCTGCAGACGCTTTTTCCAATTCTGCTGTTGTGCCCATACGAGCAGGTAAAATTAATCCACCGTAAATACGTTCAATTAAACCAATATGAGTTTCAACATCGCGCCCAGGATCCACTCGATTGATGAGTACAGCTAAACGTTGCAGTTGAGTGGCTCCCGCAAGCGCAAGCTGACCCAATTGTCGGAAAAATATTGCACTGCTTGCTAAATCAAAGCGGTGTGGCACTAAAGGTGCAATCACAATGTCAGCAGCCGACAAAGCATTACCAGCCAGCATCCCCATAGACGGTGGTGTATCTAGAACGATGATATCGTGTTGAGTATTGAGTGCAGCTAAAGCGCGCCGCAAACGATAAACCGGCGAACCGAGTTCTGGATTATTGCTTTGTTCCGGTTGAGCCAGTTCCCAGTCAATATAATTTAATTCGGGCGTTGCTGGAACTAAGTCTAACCCATTCCAGTGGGTTGGCCGTATGCGCGAACGTAGCAAGCTAGGATCAACTGCTAAGGCTTGGTAGGCATCATCATTGTCGCTTAGGGAGAATTCAGGAAAACCGATAAAAGCGCTTGTAACGGTTGCTTGCGGTTCCAAGTCAACCAGTAATACACGGTATCCACGACGGGTAGCATATTGAGCAAAATGCAATGCATGTGTCGATTTGCCAACCCCGCCTTTTTGTTGACTAAAACTTATAGTTACTGCACGACTACCCGTTGGACGGAAAGGTTCACGCTGAAGAGCGCAACGAATAGTGTTAATTTCCTCAAGAGTATATACGCGCTCTCCCGTTGAACTAAAATGTTTGGGTTCTGCAATGACTCCTTGCCGTTCATTATATCTCAAGGTACTGGCTGCTACCCCGATGAGTTGAGCAGCCTGACTGATCCGCCACTTTGGTGGCTCTCGCCTACCATGGATACGTTCAAAAAGTGCAGATTGCCTATCACGCTCCTCCATATCACGCTCGACAACAAGTGTACATAACTGAGCTAAATCTTTTTGGGTAGAAATAACAGTCATCAATTTTCGCGAACCCCTCCGCTTTTCAGGATGGGCAAGGGCGGCGCACCGTACGGTTGAGCCTACCCGTCTCGCGTCCTCCGTTACAGTTGTAGGTTAAAACGAATAGTCATCTTTTGAATATTCAAAGTTGCAACTATTTTTGCACTTTATAAGTATTTTGCAAGCAAAAAATTTATTTTCAGGTTTTTGCTTAAAAAATTATATTATTTAAACAATTTAAGACTAACCGCTCTGTCATACCTACTCAAACTGGCTTAAGCCTGTCCAAATTAGTTTTCTCCGCGAGAAACTCCGTCTTTTAAGGCAGAGAGGATAGCGGCTGCGGTCTTGCAGGTAACCGTTCACCCCCCCCTTGCGAAACAGGTGCTCATGCTCTGTAACTTGTCAGCATAAACGCACTAGACTTTCACCAACTGCCCCCACAGGCTCGCAGCTTGGAAGAAGCGCAAGCGCTGATCGATCAGCTGTGGATGCGGGGTCGAGTGGTGGAGGAGTTGCAAGCGCGGATTGAAGAGCTGGAAGAGCAATTGGGGTTAGACTCGGGGGCGTCGAGCAAGCCGCCGTCGAGCGATAACGCCAAGGCGCGAGCTGAGCGGCGCAAGAAGCCGCGCAGTGGTCGCCAGCGCGGTGGGCAACTTGGGCATCGGGGTCAAGCCCGAGTGGGTGCCCCGAGGTCAAATGGGCGCCGGGCTGATCAGCGAGATCGGCCTGCTCAACGGTCAGTACCGGATGAGTCTGCGCCAAGTACAAACCGACCTGCAAGACCGCTGGCAGCTCTCGTTCAGTCTTGGAGCGATCAGCCAAAGTCAAGGTCAGCTCACCGAGTGGCTGGAACCGCTGTAGGCGCAGATTGGCGCGGCGGTACGCCGAGCGCCGGTGGCGCACGCCGACGAGACCGCTCATGATCACCTGGATTGGCGGATGTGGCTGTGGACGCTGTGCAGCGGCTCGCTGGTGTATCTGATGAGTCACTACGGTCGGGGCAAAATCGCCGCTGGGCAACTGCTGGGAGCCTTTGCTGGAGTGCTGATCACCGACCGCTTGGGCAGCGACAACGGCCACCCCACCGAACGCCGTCAACTGTGTTGGGCGCATGTGATCCGCAACCTGGAACGGATCGCCGCGCGGGCTGATCCCGGCGGCAGGATCGGGCAGCGTCTGGTGCGCTTAGCGCGGTTAGTGATCCGAGTCGAGCACCGACGACGAGGTGATCACCTGAGCGAGGCTCACTACCGCCAACGGATGCAGCGCCTGCGGGCCGCCTTTCAGGCTCAACGGTACGCTGGCATACCGTGCCGTGGCCAACCGCGCACCGTCAGCCAATGCCAAGCCTTGCTGCGCGATGAGCCGATGCGGTGGACGTTTCTCGACTCTCCCGGTTTGCCGCTGACCAACAATGCCGCAGAGAGAGCCCTGCGTCCCTATGTGATCTGGCGCAAGACGAGCTTCGCCACTCAGTCGGTGCGCGGGGTGGCGTTTCGCGAGCGTATGCTC
>PWUP01000269.1 GCA_003562535.1 Gammaproteobacteria bacterium
ATAGGATGCCTGTTTTTGGGTCGGGTTTGCTTGATCTGTAGCGGAATAGTATAGTATTATAATCTCAGCAGAAAAGCAACTTCTTATCCTTTTCTTATCTTTTTAAAAGGATGGTTTAAATGAATAAAAAATATTATCGACTTATGGACCCGGAAAATTGGCAGGGTCGAATAGACAGCGAAAAAAACTTTGAAGATTTCAGGTGGCATCAATGGGTCAAACCCTTAGATTTAACTGATGAAAGCCGGAACCCTAATAACGGACCTGGCTTTGCGTTTCTTGGTTTTAAAAGCGATGAGGGCATTCGAAGGAACAAGGGGCGAGTAGGTGCCAGTAAAGGTCCCCAAAGCATTAGAAGCCAACTTTCCAATCTTCCCTGTTTTTTTACGGAAGATGTGGCACTTCTTGATGCTGGAGATATTGTGTGTGAAGATGGAGATCTGGAAAAAAGTCAGCAGGAACTTTCCAGAGCGGTGGAACATATTTTGAGTTTAGAACTGTTCCCGATCATTCTTGGCGGAGGCCATGAAACCGCCCTGGGCCATTATTTAGGTATTCAAAAGTATCTAAAAGTCCAAAACAGAAGGGAGCAAATTGGAATATTTAATATAGATGCCCATTTTGATCTACGGCCATATGACCAGGGGGGAAACTCCGGAAGTATGTTTCGACAAATTGCTGATGATCATCAGAAAAAAGGATCTCCCTTTTCTTATTTTTGTGCAGGCATACAAAAGTATGGCAATACCATCGCACTTTTTAAAACAGCGAAAAAACTAGGCGTCCAATATATACTAGCCAGGGATTTAATTGATCAAAGCGTCCAAGACATTGAAAGCAGTATCACTCCCTTTCTGCAAAAGAATGATGTCATTTATTTAACCGTTTGCGCCGATGTGTTTTCCTCGGCCTTTGCTCCAGGAGTTAGTGCAGTGCAGCCGTTAGGTTTAGATCCAGAAATAGCAATAAAAATTATCAAGCTGCTGATCACATCAAAAAAGGTGATCAGTTTTGATATCTCGGAGGTCTCACCTCGCTTTGACCACGATCACATTACCGCAAGTCTTGCCAAAGTTTTAATTTTTAGCGTTGTAAATGCGCATTGCTGGAACTATGGGCGATTAAAGGAAATAGAAGAGGTCAGCTCTTATTAAAATCGACAAGATGAATAAAATCCAAGTATGCCAATTTACTTTATCCTATCATAATTGGATAGGAGGTTGACCCTTATTGGGTCAGCCGACCTCCCACAGAACCGTACGTACCGTTCGGTATACGGCTCCTCCCATGTTTACACACGAACAGACTCGTAGTAATCGATAAAATTAAAATATCCGGCCTTCTTAAGTTTCTCCGCAGAGATGGCTTTGGCGATAATCGGGTTACGGGCACAGCACCAGTAACCTTTTCTTATGTTTGCACCTTCTCTTGCTACCCAGTCTACAATGCCCAGTTTCTTGAGCATTTTGTATCGCGTTCTGACTCTTTTCCACTGTTTCCAGATAACCATTCGGATACGCCTCCGTAGCCATTAGTCTGTTGTTTTCATTAGGGTCTTCATATCCGCAAGCTAGCTTGAAGTAGTTAACCCATCCAGTTATGAACTGCTTGAGTTTTAGCTTTCTCTGCTCGTATCCCATTCCGTTGCTTCTTGATGTTATTTGGCGTATCTTTCCCTTCATCGTTTTTAGGGTGTGCTCGCAGATCCGCGTCTCTGTTATCGTTGATGTAGAAAGCGTAACCTAAGAATTTGACCTTGCCTACATAGGATACTTTGTCTTTTCCCTGTTCACTTTGAGGAATAATTTCCTCTTAATGTACGGGATTAGATTGGCCAGTGTTCTTTCCGCCGCTCTCTTACTTTTGCAGGAGATGAGCATATCGTCCGCATAGCGGACGAATCTGTGCCCTCTTCGTTCAAGTTCCCAGTCCAGTTCGTTCAGAATGATGTTTCCACAAAGCGGACTTAAGGGTCCACCTTTCGGTACGCCCAGTTCCGTTTCCTCGAATCTGCCGACGCTTGTGACAACTCCTGCCCGGAGATATTTATGGATGAGTTGGTTGTTATTGCAAGTGTCAAAATTTTCTTTGTCTCACCTTATGGGTGGGGCATAGAAGATGGATATAGGTCTCGCCCTTTGGGGGACGTTCGAAGGTAAAGAGGAGATAAAGCACTACTTGATTTGGATTGCTAAGAACATACAAGGCAAAACGGTAACGGATATCGGTATCGGGAACATGGCGCAAGGGAATAAAGCTTTTGACTAGCATATAATGGGCGGGAAGTTGGCAGGAGTGAGCGGAAAATTTTGTTCATGGCACCGTGGGAATTTAACAATGAAAAAATCAAGCGTATGATAATAATTCTATTATTAAAGAAATGGAGAAGGGGGTTAAATTAGTGCTTTTCAGTATAGATGAGTAGATAATATAAGGTAGGAATTTAATGATGCAATTCATAGTGTAAAGTTATTGTAGGGATTTGCAGGTGAAGTTTTTGGAGATATAGAAAGAGGAACCTCATGTTCCGCAAAAACACCCCCCACTTAAGGAGGTAGAGGTTCCTCATGGAAATAGTTCGGCTAGTAGAAGCAAAAGTCCTGTCAATGGTAGAAAAAGTATTAA
>PWUP01000162.1 GCA_003562535.1 Gammaproteobacteria bacterium
GACCGCCGGAATTTCCCGCGGCCCGATCGCCAGAACGGCAATCGCCATAATCAAAAGCAATTCCGGCCAGCCGAAATCAAGCATGGCGGCTTACTCTTTGCTTTCGGATTTTTTTGTCCGGGCTGGTTTCGATTTTGGCTTGTCCGATTCCAAAGCGGGCTTTTCCACGGCTTGCGGATCATCCTCATCCTTCAATCCTTTTTTGAAGGATTTAATCCCTTTGGCCATATCCTCCATAATCCGCGGCAGTTTGCCCGCCCCGAATAAAAGCAGGATAACAAGAATAATCAGCAAAACCTGCCATATACCTGGTGTCATTGTGCAAATTCCCTTTCTTCCGGGTCTTCCGGTTCGTCTTCATACGCATCCGGCTCATCCTCCTCATCGGCGGCGGCCAGTTGCTCTTCAATATCATCCATATCATCCCCGAACAGATCACCCGTACCCGGCACGGTTTCAATCGCCGGGCGGCGATCCAGCAGGCCGGATAATTTGAGATCATCCAGCCCCGGCAAGTCGATAATAGACTCAAGGCCGAACTGGTCAAGGAACGCTGTCGTGGTGACCCATGTCACCGGGCGTCCGGGTGTTTCACGGCGTTTTCCGGGCTTGACCCAGCCAGCCTCCACCAGCACATCCAGCGTCCCTTTATGGGTCGCCACACCGCGGATATTCTCAATCTCGGCACGGGTGACAGGCTGGTGATAGGCAACAATCGCCAGTGTTTCCATCGCCGCCCGTGACATTTTGCGTTGAACTTCTTTTTCAATTTTCAACGATTCGGATAAATCCTGCGCCGTACGAAACGCCCAGCTTCCATCCATTTCAACCAAATTCACGCCGCGCTTTTTGTAATGATCCTGCAGCCGCAGCAACAACCCGCCAACATCGACATGCGCGCCCATCCGTTCGCGAATCGTGGCAGGCGTCAATGGCGCCGCCGAGGCAAATAGCATCGCCTCCAGCAAGCGCATATCCTGATCCGGCGCATCGCTCATGCGGCTTGTTCCTCCGGCGCGTCATCCGAAAGCCTGTCAGCAGCGGCGCGCAGATAGATCGGGCGAAACGCGCCGTCCTGCTTAATCTCGACTTTGCCCTGCTTGGCCATTTCAAGCCCGACCGTAAAACAGGACGCAATGGACGACCGGGCGTAAAGCCTGTCCTGAACCCCTTCGGGTATGAAGCTGGTCAGGGTCGTCCAGACGCTCCACGGCCCTTTGCGCGGCAATTTCCCGAGCATTTTCGTCATGCGCTGCATGGCGCTTTCCATGCTCATCAGATGAAAGGTCGGCAATTCGTAATTACTATATTCACGGCGGCGATCAATATCGCCATAAGCCCGCAATAATTCATAAAGCGACACGTCATAGCTGGTCGTGGTTTTGGTTTGCAGCCCTTCCGGCATGCCGCGGGGGAAGATGTCCTGCCCCAATTGCGGCAGACTGAAAATATCATTCGCCGCTTTTTGCATGGCTTCCAGACGGCGTAGCTGGAATTGCAGCGCCTCGGCCATGGTTTCGGGATCGGGTTCTTCGCCGCCATCCTGACGCGGCAGCAACAAGCGGGATTTCAGGTAAGCCAGCCATGCCGCCATCACCAGATATTCAGCCGCCAGATCAAGCCGTAATTGCTGCGCCCGGTCGATAAAAGACAGATATTGCCGCGCCAGTTGCAAAATCGAGATTTTCGTCAGATCGACTTTCTGGTCACGCGCCATGGTCAGCAAAATATCAATCGGCCCTTCATAACCGTCAATATCCAACAGCAACGCATCGGCATCATGCGGCCGGTCATCGTCCGCAAGCGGGCGCGGCGGATCTTCTTCAAATGCAATCTCAGACATGCGCTTTATTCTGCTCTAACCATGAAACGCTGTGGTTATAGCGCAAAACCGCATCATTTGTCATCTTTTCCGCGCGACCGGCCACAGCGACCATTTCCTTAAAGTCGCCATTGCAATGCAACGCCAGATCACAACCCGACCGCAAAACCTTCTCGGCGCGATATTGCGCCGCGCCCAAACCGGACAACGCCCCCATACAAATATCATCGCTCAGCAGCAATCCCTTAAAGCCTATTTGCTCGCGAATGACATCATAAATCACCCGGCGCGAACATGACGCCGCGCCGCGCTCGTCAAAATCCTTATACAAGACATGGCCGACCATGCCCCACATACCTTCACTTTCGACTTTCCGCAATGTCTCTTTGTAAGGCACAGCATCGCTCTCCAGCATCTCGATCGCCTTTGTTTCGACAACAGGCAACGTATCATGGCTGTCAGCATGGACGCGGCCACCCGCCGGCAGATGCTTGAGCACCGGAATAATCCCCGCCCGCAACATGGCGCGCGCCACCACTGCGGATAGCGCCGTTACCGTCGCATAATTCCCTGAAAAAGACCGGTCGCCGATCGAGTCATCCGTTCCTTTATGCAGCAGATCCATCACCGGCGTGCAATTCACATTGAAGCCGGCTGCGGCCAGTTCCGCCGCCAGTTCTTTCGCGCTGTTTTCCAGCACATCAAGCCCTTTGGCCTGATGATCCTCATACGCCGCGCCGAACGTCCGGAAAGGCGGATAATCGCGCCAGTGCGGCGGGCGCAGACGTTGCACCCGGCC
>PWUP01000276.1 GCA_003562535.1 Gammaproteobacteria bacterium
CGTGTCTAATACGCTGGTGCTGGTGGATTGTTGCCGCGCCCGCTGGCGGACTTCTTTGGCGAGGTCACGGTAGGTCTCCGAACCGCGAGAGCCAGGGTCATACACGATGATGGGCTGGCCATAACTGGGCGCTTCGGCAAGCCGCACATTCCGCGGAATGATGGTAGCGTAGGCTTCTTTACCAAAATGCGCCTCGATTTGCCTAGAGACTTCATCGGCTAGACGGTTGCGTGAGTCGTACATGGTGCGCAATAGGCCATCAATGCGCAGGGCTGGATTGGTAGAACGACGCACTTTATCAATGGTTTGTAACAACGCTGATAGCCCTTCCAGAGCATAGTATTCACATTGCACCGGAATGATCACCCCTTGCGCGGCGGTGAGCGCATTAACCGTGAGCATGTTTAATGACGGCGGACAGTCGATTAAAATGAAATCGAAATTAGCGGCAATCCGCTGCAAGCTGCTGCGCAGTCGCATCTGCCCAGACTCGACATCCAATAAGGCGACTTCAGCCCCGGTTAAATCTCCATTGGCCGGTAAAATCTGCATCTGCGCGGTTTCAGAATACTGGAGCGCTTCGCTGATATCGACTTCATTGAGCAAGACCTCATAGCTGGTCGCCCGGACGCCATGTTTATCAATGCCACAGCCCATAGTGGCGTTGCCTTGGGGGTCAAGATCGACCAGTAACACCTGATTGCTCGCCCGTCCGGCCGCCAAGCTGGCGGCTAAATTCACAGCGGTAGTGGTTTTACCCACGCCGCCTTTTTGATTGGTGATGGCAATAATCCGCGCCATAAACACAACTCCTAAAGCTGATGAGTCGCCGAGCGGTTAGGCTCTAAATGCAGTAGCCAGCGCTCGACATCCAGTCCCGGCACCTGCAGGCGATGGCCGCCACGCAGTCGCCAAGTGGCAGGTAACTGTTGCAGTTCATTGTGAGCTTCTGGTCCTTTTAAAGCCAGTAAACGCCCTCCTGGGGCACACAGGTGATGGGTCAGTTCCAACAACTGCGCCAAAGGGGCGACCGCACGAGCCAGTATACAGTCAAACCCTTGTGCCGGATAATACTGCTCGGCGCGGGTTCTGATGACGCGGACATTGGCTAAGGCTAATTCTGCACCGCTTTGGGTCATGAAACGGGTCTTTTTGGCATTGCTGTCGAGCAAAGTAAACTGCTGCGTCGGGTACATCACGGCCAAAGGCAAGCCGGGCAAACCCGCACCACTGCCGACATCCAGTATGCGTGTACCCTGCACCCACAAGGCCACGGCCAAGCTGTCCAGTAAATGGCGAGTCACCATGTCCGCGGGGTCACGAATCGCCGTCAGATTATAGACTTGATTCCAACGCGCCAGCAGATCAAGGTACTGCGCCAACTGAGCCACTTGGGCAGGCGTAGCGGGCAGCTCCAGCGCTGCCAAACCATTCGTGATGGCAGGCTGGAGCTTCATCACTTAGGCCAAGAGATGTTCAACGCTGGCCCGCTCCTCACGCAGCTCTTGCTCGGTAAGCTGCATTTTTTCGCGGGAGAAGTCATCGACGGGCAAGCCTTGAACAATTTCGTAAGCCCCATTGCGGCACACACAGGGGTAAGAATAGATAATCCCTGGCTCGATGCCGTAGCTGCCGTCGCTGGGAATGCCCATGCTCACCCAATCGCCTTCAGGGGTTCCCAGCGCCCAAGAACGCATGTGATCAATCGCTGCGGAAGCCGCCGATGCCGCGCTGGAAGCCCCCCGAGCTTTGATAATTTCCGCGCCCCGTTGCTGCACACGAGGAATAAACGCCTCACGATACCACGCCTGTTCGACGGCGGCGCTGGCTGCTTGGCCTTGAATTGTTGTCTGACTGATATCGGGGTACTGAGTGGCGGAATGATTGCCCCAGATGGTCATCTTACGCACCTCAGTGTTGTGCGCCCCGAGTTTTTCCGCCAGCAGGCTAATCGCACGGTTATGATCCAAACGAGTCATGGCGGTAAACTGCCGAGGATCCAGATCCGGGGCTTGGCTTTGGGCAATTAAGGCATTGGTATTGGCTGGATTACCCACCACCAGCACTTTCACATCGCGGGAGGCCACGGCATTCAGCGCTTGGCCTTGAGGGCCAAAAATCGCCCCGTTAGCGGTTAATAAATCCTTGCGCTCCATACCCGGCCCACGCGGGCGCGCACCGACCAGTAAGGCGTAATCCGTATCCTTAAACACCACTTGGGCATCGTCACCGGTCACTACACCCGCAAGTAAGGGGAATGCACAGTCATTGAGTTCCATAACCACACCCTCTAGGGCGGGTAAGGCTGGGGTGATTTCCAGCAGTTGGAGAATGACGGGCTGATCGGGGCCGAGCATATCACCGGCGGCAATCCGGAAGGCCATAGCATAACCGATATTGCCGGCAGCACCGGTGATGGCAACGCGAACGGGTGATTTCATGGGAGTCTCCTCGACAGTTAAAACGGTTAATTAGAGTAGAGAGGGGCTGCTGTGGGCAGCAAGCGACTGTATTCCATGCCCATCGTATCGACGATGGTCGCCGCAATTTCTTCAATCGAAATGAGCGTCGTTGATAAACAAGGAATCCCTAATTTGCGATACAACGCTTCCGCTTGGCGGATTTCGTATTCACATTGTCTCAACGAGGCATAACGGCTGTTGGGCAAACGCTCTTGGCGGATTTTCTGTAGGCGTTGCGGTTCGGTGGTTAAACCAAACAGCTTTGCCCGCCGAGGTAATAAAACGCTGGGTAAGCGCATCTCGTCTAAATCATCCTCGGTAATGGGAAAATTAGCGGCACGAACGCCGTAATGCAGACTCAGATATAAGCAGGTTGGGGTTTTACCCGTACGTGATACCCCAAGCATAATCAAGTCAGCCTCATCCAAATGCGCGACGGTACAGCCATCATCATGGGTCAGTGTGTAGTTAATCGCCTCCATACGGGAAAAATAATGTTCATGATCGGTCATTCCATGTGAATGACCACGGACAGGCTGTGAACACACCCCCAGCTCAGCCTCCAAACGGCTGACAAACGATTCAAACAGATCAAAATACACGCATGGGGTTGCCTGTAAACTCGCTCGGATTTCAGCATCCAATAAGGTGCTAAACACCAGCGGTTTTTGCCCATCTCTCTCTGCGGCGCGCTCGATGACATGCCGAGCATGCTCAGCACGTTGGGGGGTGTTAATGAAACGCAATGCCGTGTGTTCAAACGCCAGAAATTCAAATTGGGTCAGCAGCGCCCGACCTAGATTCTGGGCAGTAATACCCGTACTGTCAGAAATAAAAAACGCCGTGCGCTTAGTCATCACATCGAAGGATCTACAATGACAATATGCAAGTGTATCGGTCCGTGGGCGCCGAGTTGTAGCGTCTGTTCAATATCGGCGCTGCGTGACGGTCCAGTAATCAGGTTCACCGTGCGGGGCATGGCCACAGCGTGCTCCCGCAAACGCTGCCACGCCTCTTCATAACAGCCCACAATCTGCGGTGCAGGCAAGACCACAATATGGGCATCAGGCAAAAAATTCAGCGTTGTTGGCGTGTGCGCTCCTGATAATACCATGAGCGTGCCGGTTTCCGCGATGCCTGCAAATGCTGGGGACACACTGACTTTATCCTGATCTTGCGCCGCTCCTATGCGTAGGCGCATAGAGGGGTGCTCTGACCAAGGCAGTTCGGCCACGCTGGGATCAGGGGCGACGATCAACTCACTGGGCAAATTATGCCGATGCAGGTAGTCGGCAACGGCTGCCGGTATCGCTGCTGCTGTGCTGAGGCGCTGCACGCTGGCATCCGCTCGTTCAGCCATCTGGATGAATAAGTTGACTTGCTCGCTGTGGGGCACTAAACCCCGCTGGGGAATGGTATGGCGCGGCGGGTGCTGCAAGCGGTGTTGTAAACGCTGGCGCGGTTCATCGGCCAGAGACCCGCGTTTGAGCTGGCGGCGCAGTGTGGTGAGTATGGCATCACGCGCCGTGCTCATCGGTGTCCCCCCCGCTGCCGCCATTGCTGTTGAAAGGTCTGGCCGCTCGGTGCGGGCAAGTCTCGCCCCGCCGTCCAGCCACCGGCCAGCGGCAAACGACTTAAACGTCCACGCCCACGCGCTAAGCGTTTGAGCAACCAAGCGCCTAGCCCGGACAAGCGTTGATACAAAGCCGGACGGCGTACCGCAAAGGCCCAGGCACGGACACCATAACGCACACTGCGGGGGCTGAGATGACGCTGAAATTCGTGTTCGCGCCAGTGGCGCATCAATTTGGGCAAGGGAATGCGTACCGGACAGACCGCCTCACAGCGCCCGCAAAATGTTGAGGCATTAGGCAAATGCCCCGCCTGTTCAATCCCGGTCATTTGTGGAGTCAGCACTGCACCCATAGGGCCGGGATACACCCAGCCATAGGCATGACCGCCGACTGCACCGTACACTGGGCAATGGTTCATGCACGCCCCGCAGCGAATGCAGCGCAACATGTCTTGGAACTCAGTACCCAACATGGCACTGCGGCCATTGTCGAGTAACACCACATGGAACTGTTCCGGCCCATCCAAGTCGTCAGCACGGCGTGGGCCGCTAGAAAAGGTCGTATAGACCGAAGCTTCTTGGCCGGTGGCCGAGCGCACTAACACCCGCAGTAATAGCGTCACATCGTCCAGCGTTGGTGCCAGCTTATCAATACTGGTCAGGGCAATATGCACCTTGGGCAAGGTCTGGGTTAAATCCCCATTGCCCTCATTGGTGACAATCACGGTAGAGCCGGTCTCAACCACACAGAAATTAGCCCCGGTAATTCCGACATCAGCGGCCAGAAACTGACTGCGCAGCACTTGGCGAGCCTCACTCAGCAATTCTGGCGCTTGGCTCAGCTTACGGGTCAACCCATATTGGGCATGATGCTGATGAAAGGTCTCGGCGACATCTTCTTTGTGCAGATGCAGAGCCGGGGCGATGATATGGCTGGGATGTTCTTGACGCAGTTGAATAATGTACTCGCCCAAATCGGTTTCAATCGGGGTTAAACCGTGAGCTTGCAGATGCTCGTTAAGGCCGATTTCTTCGCTGATCATGGATTTGCCTTTGGTCACGGTGCGGGCATTGACCGCTTGGCAAATGTCTAAAATGATCTGGCGGGCTTCTGCGGCATCGCGCGCCCAGTGGACGTGCCCTCCCTGTTCTTTAACCTTGGCTTCAAAGGCTTCAAGGTAAAAATCGAGATGCTCCAGCACATGGTCTTTGAGATCACGAGCCTCATCGCGCAACGTCTCGAATTCAGGCAGTTTAGCCGCCGCTGCCGCGCGTTTATGCTGAAAGCCCACCCGCATCCGGGTCAATGAGCGTTGTAAGGACTCATCGGCGAGAGCACGGCGGGCATTGGCTTTGAAATGAATACTGGTCGTTTGCATCGGAGCCACTACGCTAGTCGGGTTCACCAATGGCGGGGGTTTGGGTCTGGTTGGCCAGCACTTCGGCAATGTGACGCGCCTGGATCGGCGAACCGAGCCGCTTGAGTTTGCCCGCCATATTGAGCAAACACCCCATATCGCCAGCCAATACGGTATCGGCACCACTGGCGATGATCTGCTCGGCTTTGTCGGTCACCATGCGATTGGAAATATCAGGATATTTCACACAAAAAGTACCGCCAAAGCCACAGCAGACATCGCTGTCGGGCAATTCCTTCAGCTCCAATCCAGTGACGCTGTTGAGCAACAAACGCGGTTGATGCTGGATGCCTAATTCCCGCAAACCCGAACAGGCGTCATGGTAGGTCACCGCGCCGCTGAACTCGGCAGCAACCTGAGTCACGCCGAGCACATCGGTGAGAAAGCTCACCAGTTCGTAGGTGCGTTCGGCCAGATGCTCAGCACGGGGCCGCCATTCGGGGTCATCGGCGAGTAAGGCGGGGTAATGATGACTGAGCATACCGCCACACGACCCCGACGGCACCACAATGTAGTCATACGCCTCGAACTGCGGGATCACCTGGCGGGCAATGGCCTGCGCCGTTGCCCGATCCCCAGAATTATAGGCCGGTTGCCCGCAACAGGTTTGGGCTTCCGGCACTTCAACCTGACAGCCGGCCTGTTGCAGCAATTTCACCGCCGCAAACCCGACGCTGGGCCGAAACAGATCGACTAAACAGGTTACCAATAAAGCAACGCGCATTACTCTTCAGGCGCCCAACCAAACTCTTCAACGTTACGGAACAAGCCGTTCTCCGAGACAATGCCCTCGGGCATACCCGAGTCATCAAACACCACCACTCGACGGATATCATGTTCCATCAGCAGGTTAGCGACTCGATGCAGAGACTCATTGCGAGGCACGGTAATCAACGGCGATGAGGCGATATCACAGACTTTAACCAATGCGGGCGATTTATTCGCCCCAATGATTTTCTTGACCACATCACGGCGGGTGAGAATACCCCAGCCGCCATCATTCATCTGCACAATAATCGAGCCGATACCCGACTCGCGCATGACGTGCATAGCCGTGGTCACCAAGGTGTCTGGCGGCAAAATGCCTTTGATCTTGGTCATAATATCCGCCGCACATGAAGGTTGACGACCAGAGGCAATCATCGCCGCTGTCGGATCCGCCACCCGCTCGGCTTCCAAGACCGCTTTTTGTTCTTCTGCCGCTTTACGTCGCTCACGCTCTACTTGCATGATGTTCCTCCCCGACTCGATTTTGCGGATCAGACAATTGGCAAATTCACTGGTTTTGACTTCTTGTGCACCGGTCATTTGTCGGGCAAAATCATAAGTGACGGTTTTATCACCAATCACTAAAGGAAACGCCGCATTAATCAAATCCGCCGCTTCGGTCCAGCCCATGTATTCCAGCATCATCACGCCAGACAGCAGCAATGACGATGGGTTAACCTTATCCAAATTCGCGTATTTGGGTGCGGTGCCGTGGGTGGCTTCAAACACCGCCACATGGTCGGCCATATTCGCCCCTGGGGCGATGCCGATGCCACCGACTTCAGCCGCAGCGGCATCCGACAGATAATCGCCGTTGAGGTTCATGGTGGCCAAGACCTCAAATTCTTCCGGGCGCAGTTGCAGTAACTGGAAGATAATATCGGCGATGCGGTCTTTAATGACTACCTTATCCTCAGGGCGTTTACCGCCGTACTGGGCGTAAAGCTCTTCTTCGGTGATGGTTTGATCAGGAAATTCTTCTTTGGCGAGTTCATAGCCCCAGTTGCGGAAGGCCCCCTCGGTGAACTTCATGATATTGCCTTTGTGCACCAAGGTCACACTCTCACGACCGTGATCGATGGCGTATTGAATCGCCTTGCGCACTAGGCGCTGACTGCCGAAGGGGCTGATGGGTTTAATCCCTAACCCGGCATCCTCAAAAAACTTGGCACCCATTTCCTCGCGCAGGAATGTGCTGAGTTTAAGGTTGTCTGGATCACCACTTTTGTATTCCAAACCGGCATAGACGTCCTCGGTATTCTCACGGAAAATCACCACATCGACTTTTTCCGGTTCGCGCATCGGCGAGGGCACACCGTCGTAATAACGAACGGGGCGAACACAGGCGTACAAATCCAGCTCTTGACGCAGGGCGACATTCAGTGAGCGGAACCCACCGCCGACCGGTGTGGTCAGAGGGCCTTTGATGGCGACGATGAGTTCTTGAATGGCGGCTAAGGTTTCGGCGGGGAAGTAATCGCCATCGTACAGGCTGGCGGCTTTTTCGCCCATGAACAGTTCACACCAGTGGATCTTGCGTTGTCCACCATAAGCGTGTTCTACGGCAGCATCCCACACCCGTAAACAGGCGCGGGTAATATCAGGGCCGATGCCGTCGCCTTCGACATAGCCGATAATAGGGTGATCAGGTACCTGCAGCTTGCCATCTTTAACAGTTATTTTTTGCCCATTCTCAGGCAGTCGAATATGCTGATAAGCCATGGGGTCTCCTTAGATATCAGGCGCATTATTATCAATGCCGGGCGCAGCGCGTAAGTGGTAACGTCACACCCGCCCGAACCATTGCCGATTTCGGTGTTACAGTCAGCACTCGAAAGCTACACATAATTGCAGTCACTGTCCATAGCTTAATTTCTTACTGGGTACGGAAACGCATCAGATGTACACAACTGAAGTCACTTTTATCGGTGTCAGTGCCGATTGCAAACAGGTTGATGGTCAACCCAATCATGCCGTCAGCGAGAAGTATTTAACGGCGGTTGCCGACATTGCTGGTGGTATCCCGCTCATCATTCCCGCTTTGGCACGCCGCTTGGATTTGGAGCGCTTATTAGACCGCTTGGACGGCTTGCTGCTGACCGGCAGCCTATCCAATCTCCACCCGGCCTATTACAGCACTGTCGCCGCCACGCCAGAGCATGAGCCTTTTGATCACGCCCGCGATGCGCTGACCCTTGGCCAAACCGATGCCCCGGGTTTAATCCCTTTGGCCTTAGAGCGCGGCTTGCCTCTATTGGCCATTTGTCGTGGATTTCAGGAGCTGAATGTGGCTTTTGGCGGAACGCTGCATCCTGCCATTCATAGCATTCCAGGACGGCTCGATCACCGTTGGCCGGACAGCGATGACCCTGCCCAACAGTATGGCCCGCAACATAACGTGCGTTTTATTGCCGATGGCGAGTTTGCTCGCCGGTTTGCCGTCGCTGAGACTCAGGTCAACTCGCTGCATCGCCAAGGCATTGACCGACTCGGGCACGGTCTTACCGCCGAGGGTTACGCCCCCGACGGCACGATTGAAGCCTTATCGGTGGATAACGCCGTAGGGTTTGCCTTGGCGGTGCAGTGGCATCCAGAGTATCGCGCCGCAGACAATCCTTTTTCTCAGCGGCTGTTTCAAGCGTTTGGAGACGCGGTACGCGATTATGCGCGTAGGCGTTAACTGTTGGTCTTGGCTGAATCCCTGCCGTTATTTGGCGTTACTGGTATAACCTTTCAAGACCTTATGTGCGGGTTTTGTCCATACAATAAACGATTAGCCCGCTCAAGCCGATGGTGTGGACCATTCACGATGCGTTCGCGGTAAGACTGCCAAGCGGGCGAGCCTTCCGGCCATAGGCGTTCAAACTCAAGCAGCCACTCGGGCTGCGCCCATTCCACGGCAATGGCCTCACAGTGCAATGCCCCGATGCGACAAGCGTATAACGGCGCGAACGGGGCGGGTGTACGGCTGATCCGGGTGATGACCACACGCGGGTCGTGGCGGAAATTGGGCATACCAGCGGCACCGTTATTAAAGACCGCGCACGACTGTCCAGACACGGTGAAACGCTGCGCATACGCTACACAAGTGTGACTACTGGCCAGCACCCGCACATCGGCCTCGGCAAACCAAGCCGCAATAGGTGCTGGCGTTACGCCCGGCGGTGGCATGGCCTCGATGCCCAGCCCCCAACCGGCTAACGAATCAGGATCGCCATGCACCACCCCGATACCGAGACCGGCAATGTCCAGGCGCTGCTGGCGGGGCAATATCGCCAAGGCGGCGATGATATCAGGGTGTTCAGCCGCCACCGTTTGCAGCCGTGCCATGATCTGATTGGAACGCGTGACCACCGCCTCATCGACAAACGCCGGATAAGCGCAACCGCAGCCTGCACCGGGCTGCGGTTCAACCAGTTCGGCTTCGACATTGCCCAACAACGCATAATGCGCCAGCACTTGGCGGTTGATCTGGCGAAAGACCGTGGAGTCAGCATTGAACCAGTTAAAATCGCCATTAAACACCAGCACCGGCGGCGGATGTTCGGTGGCGGCCATGTCTAATATCGCCTGCAGCGCCGCCGAATTGCCGTATAAACCGCCAACAATATAAGCGGTCTCGGCGCATACAGCAGGCAAGCTCGCCAAGTCTGCGGCTTGAGTGCGGTAACTGAGCGGGCAATACCGACCGGGTTCAGTCATGCGAGCGGCGTTCCATACCCAAGGCGAAACTGATAAACCCGCTGAGCAAGACCACCACCGTAATCACCAGCAGCTTGCTGTAGCTGTGTTCGACACCGGTCAGCGCCCCGATCCAGCCGATATATCCCGAGTTTTCGAAAAAATACAGCACTGAAGCCACCACCGCGACGCTAAAATTAACCGCGTAGGCCCAAGGGCGGATGCGGCGATTGAATCCAATGCAGAACACAATCACCGGGGTCAAGA
>PWUP01000368.1 GCA_003562535.1 Gammaproteobacteria bacterium
CATAATCATCCCGTCATAGGCCTTGCTTATAGCCCGGACCCCCTTGGCCACCATTTCAGCCTGGGCAAGGGACAGGGACCAGCGGAAAACCTGGTCCTGGGGCACGGCCCGCTCTTTAGTCCCGGCCCCGGTTTCATCGTAAACTATTTTTTTATCTTTAAATCCCATATTCCGGATAACTATTTCCTCGCCGTCATCGCGCTGGAAAACAAAATCCCATGATCCGGCCCGCCATTTGTCGTGAGCATCCTCGTTCATGATTCCGCGCGGCGAGAGCCTGCGATGGAGCCGGAGCGAGCCGTCTTCAACGGTCAATTTATAATCGATCTTGAGCTCATGGTTGTGGTATGTCCCTTCATAGGGCGTCAGGAACGCCTCGAACACATCCTTGAGCAGGATTTTTACCAGCTGCCGGTTCATTCTGCCGGGGTTGGCATCCTCGCGGTTGCATAGTGTCAGTACCGCCATTCCTTGTTGCGGAAACCGCCGCACATCCGTTTTGAATCCCATGAAGCTTCCGGCGTGCCCCTCCATCCGCACACCCTGCCAGACTTCCACATCCAGCCCAAGAGCGTAATCAAGGGTATCGCCCCGGACCACCTCGCGGCGGGTCATCATGGATCGCAGCTCATCGAATTCTTCCGGCAAGTCAATGGTGCCCATCCAGAAAGATTCCCAGCGCTTCCAATCCTTCAAGGTGGAGTAGAGTCCGCCCGGACCCACACCCTGGAAGTTGCTCAGATAGGTCTTCCGGAAAGCCGGGAGTTCCGCGGGCGCCGCATCCGCCGGTCCGCCTTCTTCGTCCGCCTCATCCGCTGACGCGCTGACCAGGTCATAGCTGATCACCCGGTTCGGGATAACCCGCGTGCGGTCGTCATGGAAATGGCTGGATGTCATGCCTAGCGGATCCAGCAGCTCGGCTTCGACGAACTCTGCAAACGAGGTGCCAGAAACCACTTCCACCAGTTTCGCCAGTGCCGTGTACCCGCTGTTGGTATAGCTGAAGGCGGTGCCCGGACCGTTTTTAAGCGTCTCGCCGCCAAAGAACACGGACATGTAATCATCAATGTCCATCACATTACTCAGCGAAATGCCGGCGATATCCATCAGGTCGTAAATGTCCGGCAGCCCGGATGTGTGATTGAACAGATGCTTCACGCGCACTTCCGTGGCCCATTCCGGCCAGTCTTCGATGTAATTGGAGACACGTCCCTCATAATCGATTTCGCCCCGCACCACCAGCAGTGCCGCGGCTGCCGCCGTCACCTGCTTTGAAACCGACGCCATGTAAAACCGCGAAGAGTCCGAGAGCGGGATGCCGTAGTCCAGATTTGCCATGCCGAAAGCGCCGCTCCAGGCCACCTCGCCGCCGCTGTACACGGCCACGGCACAACCCGGCGCATCATCGCGGTCATACGCCGAGAAGAGGTCGTAAATGGCAGAGAGCGATGCCTCATCAGGGAAGTCGGAGGGCTTCACAGTGGACGCGGCTTCGCCCGGCACTTTGGCCGGAATCAAAATAGCGGCCAGGTCCTCTTCCGCGCCATTTCCGGTACCGGCACTCCGCGCAACGGCCTCGCCGGCGTTCTGGGAGCAGGCGGCGAACATCCACCCGGAAAGAAGTAATAATGTCGTCTTTTCCACGATTCGGGAGACCGATAAGGTGACTGATTGTACCATGGAGTATGCTGGATTGGGTTGAGACGTAATCGAAACTTTGGAGTCTAAAAAAGGCTGTGCCGGGATTCGAGTGCGTTGATATGTAATTTCTGTTGGATGCGGCTTCGTTGCGGTGCGGCGGTTTTTCCAACCGTTCATTCCCGGTGGAAGGTGATGGCGCCGGTGCGCGGCGCTTCGAGGGTGAAGTGCCGGATGCGGTCATCATCGTCGCGCTCAAACCGGATGTTCCAGCGGTCGACGCGGAACCGGTCGCTGGCCGACCAGACCATGCGGCGCGGATCGTCGTACGGATCGTCGCCCGAGCGTTTCAGGTACAGGTCCCCATCCTCCAGAATGACCGTGAAGGCGACGCCGAGGGACTCGCTTGTGTATGTTCCGGCAAATTCCGCGAACCGGTCGGCGAAGACGTTGCGCAGGTAAAGGTCGGCGATCTGGCGGGAGTAGGCGGCCGGACTTATATTGCTCTGGTTGCAGAAAACGGTGATCCCGAGCTGGAACTCGGGGAAACGCATGTAGATTGTGCGGAAGCCCATGTAGCTGCCGCCGTGGCCGAGGGTGACCAGGTCGCGGTAGATGCCGTGGCGCAGGCCGGTTGCGTAATTGATGGAATCGCGGCGGGTGGTGGAGCCGGGGCGGGACATCACTTCCGTGAAATTTTCAAGGTGCGAGCGGTTTTCGATGAAGTTGGCGTCCCAGAGCACAAAGTCCTCGACCGTGGTGAACAGGCCGCGGGCGCCTACCCGGTCCATGTTGCCGCGGTAGAATTTGCCGGGGCCGCGGGGGGTGGGGCGGTAGCTGATCACCCGGTTGGGCACGATCATGCCGGTATCGTCATGCCAGTGGGTTGCGTGCATGCCGATGGGCTCGAAAAAATGCTTGTGGGTGTAGTCGCGCAGCGACATGCCGGTGAGGTTGCGGGTGAGCACGGACATGAGG
>PWUP01000297.1 GCA_003562535.1 Gammaproteobacteria bacterium
GCCGCTATAGTCAACACGGTGGTGATACCGATTAGCCAGAGTCCAATTTTTACCATAATCTGCATGTGCTCCGTGGAGTCAGTGGGCAGATTATGGTAAAAATAATCTGCATGTGCTCCGTGGAGTCAGTGGGCTTGCTCAGATGATTCATTATGGGTAGGGTAATGACAAAATCAAGAGGCCATTGCATTCGATGCTAGCAAGGTGATTGTTATGCCAACTACACCATTATCGCAGTTTCCCCCCTCAGGTGTCGCTTTAATCCAAGGTGCCAGTCGTGGCATCGGTTTGGCTTTGGTTGAGGCATTGCTGGCGGTCGAGACGGTTGGGCGAGTGTACGCCAGTTGTCGGCAACCGCAGCAGGCCGACCGTTTGCAGCACTTGGTCGTTGAACACCCACAGCGCTTATCACTGTTGCCCCTTGATGTGACGGATGAAGCCAGTATTGCTGCTGCAGCGGCAACAGTGGCCGCGCAGAGTGGGGCGCTGCATTTGCTGGTCAATTGTGCCGGTGTATTGCATGATGCTCAGCATGAACTGTTTCCGGAGAAAAAACTGGCCGATGTCCGGGCGGAATCACTGCACTACAGTTTTACGGTGAATGCAGTGGGGCCATTACTGATGGCGAAACATTGCCAACCGCTGTTCCGACACCGCCAGCGGGCAGTATTTGCCAGTATTTCAGCACGGGTGGGCAGTATCAGCGACAATCGTTTGGGGGGGTGGTACGCCTATCGTGGCAGCAAAGTGGCGCAAAATATGTTTACCCGCAACATTGCCATCGAATACGGGCGCAGTGTGCGCAATACGATTTGCGTGGCTTTGCATCCCGGCACCACAGATACGGAATTATCGCAACCCTTTCAGACCAATGTGCCAGACGCCAAACTGTTTACACCGCATTACACGGCAGTACGGCTGTTAAGCGTGATTGATGGATTAACGCCTGCTGACAGTGGTGGGTTTTTCGCTTGGGATGGACAGCCGATTGGCTGGTAGGAGACGCGCTGGCTAGGCGTGAGTGAGTTGTAGCCAGCGCTTGCCGGGCATGGGCTGGTAATCGGCAAACCGCCCGATCAGACGCTCCGGGTCGGTGTCGACTAATACGGCTTCAAGCTGTCCAGGATGGACAAAACCCTCTGTGGTGCTATGCTCCATGAACTGCAATAAACCATTAAAATAATTATTGACATTCAGCAAGCCGATGGGCTTTTGGTGCATACCAAGCTGCGCCCAAGTCAAAATTTCAAAGGTTTCATCCAGCGTACCAAATCCGCCTGGCAGAATGATGAACGCATCCGCTAGCCGCTCCATAATCGCTTTGCGTTGATGCATGGTATCGACCAGATACAGACTGGACAGTCCGTCATGCGCCAGTTCGCGCTTGCGCAGTGCCGTGGGAATCACGCCAATGACCTCGCCGCCACCGGCTAAAACCGTATCGGCAATGACGCCCATTAAACCGACGCTACCTCCTCCATACACCAAACCCAGCCGACGTTTGACCAAGAGACGCCCCAGCGCTTGAGCTGCTAGCGTATAATCGCGCTGGCGACCGGGGTTGGATCCGCAATAAACACAAATTCGCTGCATATTAATTCCTATTTATCGTTATCATTGGTGCAGTATAAACGAATTGACTCAACAATGTATTGACTTTATGTGACATGGTTTGTTCATTTACAGTCTGTTAACGGTGTTTGACTGTCGCTTTAGTGGTGCGCGTGGGTGATGAGCAACTGGAACGATGGCGGCAAACCTTGCAACAGGCGTTGCCAGAACTGCCCTGTAATGAGCCTTAACTTAATGGCAGTGACGCAGGAGCGTGGGAACGAGACAATATATAGCTGACTACTCGGTAGCAATATAGGTCTGGTAATCCAGTTGAACGACTATATACTGAGCATTAACTCAACCTTATTTTTGAGGAACGCTGATGTATCCGACTCAAATGACCGGCATAGAAATCAGCCAGCATGGCGGCCCGGAAGTCCTGCAAGCGGCACAACGACCTGTGCCCCAACCCGCTGCCCATGAGGTTTTGATCGAGGTTGCTGTGGCTGGGGTTAATCGCCCTGATTGCTTGCAACGTGCGGGTCAGTACGCCCCCCCGCCCGATGCGTCCGACTTACCTGGGTTGGAAGTCGCTGGCCGAATAGTAGCCACCGGTACCGAGGTGCAGCACTGGCAGATCGGTGATAGCGTCTGCGCCTTAACTCACGGCGGCGGTTATGCCGAATACTGTTGCGCCCCGGCCAATCACTGCTTGCCGGTGCCGACTGGATTCACCCTCGCTCAAGCGGCCGCTCTACCAGAAAATTACTTTACGGTCTGGAGCAATGTATTCGAGCGCGGCGGCTTGCAGCCCGGTGCGACCCTATTGGTGCATGGGGGAGCCAGTGGCATCGGCACGACAGCGATTCAACTCGGCAAAGCGTTCGGCGCTACGGTGATCGCCACGGCAGGCAATGCCCGCAAGACCACACTCTGCCAAGACCTCGGCGCTGATTTGGCGATTAATTATCGCGAGGACGATTTTGTGCCTGCAGTTAAGACGTTCACCCAAGGGCGCGGTGCCGATGTGATTCTCGATATGGTCGGTGGGGATTACATTGCGCGTAATCTCAAAACATTGGCAGTCGATGGTCGTTTGGTATTGATTGCTTTTCTGCGTGGCCCCAAGGTCGAACTGAATCTCGCGCCCTTAATGGTTAAACGCCAAACCATCACCGGCTCGACATTACGCCCGCAATCGCTGGCCGCCAAAGCCGCCATCGCCGAGTCATTGTGCACAACCGTGTGGCCTTGGTTAGAGAGCGGCCAAGTCAAACCCATCATCGACCGCAGTTTCCCGTTACACGAGGCGGCTGCCGCCCACCGAGTTATGGAAGCCAACGAAAACTTGGGTAAATTGCTGTTGACGGTCAAACCGGCCATCACATAGCACGATGAATGACTGGGACCAACCCGCAATCGAACCGCATTGCTACACTATCAGCGAGTTGAATCGCGAGGCCCGCAGCCTATTGGAAAGTGGGTTTCCGTTATTATGGTTGCAAGGCGAGATCTCCAATCTCGCCCGACCGGCTTCAGGGCATCTGTATTTTTCGCTCAAAGATGCGGAGGCTCAAGTGCGTTGTGCGCTGTTTCGTTTCCGCAGTCGGGCGGTGAATCTTGCGCTGCGCAATGGTTTGCAAGTCAGGGTTCAGGCCAAAATCAGCCTGTATGAACCGCGTGGCGAATTCCAACTGCAAATCGAGCACCTGGAGTTGGCGGGTGCCGGTGCCCTGCGCCAAGCGTTTGACCGGCTCAAACAGCAATTGGCGGCTGAGGGCTTGTTCGCCAGCGAACGCAAACGCCCCTTGCCGCGCTATCCTCGGCGCATCGGCCTGATTACCTCCACCAGCGGTGCCGCCATTCGTGATGTGCTGAGCGTCTTACGGCGGCGCTTTCCCGCCCTTCCGGTGCGGGTCTATCCGACAGCCGTACAAGGCGATGAAGCGGTGGCCGGTATAGTGCAGGCATTGCAACAGGTTGGGGCGCAAGGCGCTTGCGATGTGGTGTTAGTAGTGCGGGGTGGGGGTTCCTTAGAGGATTTACACGCATTCAATCATGAAGCGGTGGCTCGCGCCATTGTTGCCTGTCCGCTGCCTGTTGTGACCGGTGTAGGCCATGAAACCGATGTCAGCATTGCGGACTTTGCCGCCGATGTGCGCGCCGCAACGCCGTCAGCCGCTGCCGAATTGGTCAGCCCAGACCGCACCACATGGCAGACGCAGTTAGCGCATATTGAGCAGCGCTTGCAAACCGTGTTGCAACGCCGACTGCACCAACAGCGTCAGCAGATTGAACACTGGCGGCAGCGACTGGAGCAGCGCCATCCCCAACGCCAACTGCGACACTACGCCCAGCGGCTGGACGAACTGGAACAACGGCTGCACCACGCCATGCAGCGCACCCTACACAACCGCCAGCAACAACTCGCGGCTCTCAGTCGCCTATTGCACACCATCAGCCCGTTGCAAACGCTCAATCGCGGCTATGCCATTGTCCGCGATCCCACAAACCAGACCATTGTGCGTACTGCTCAGCAGTTACAGGTCGATGACTCGGTTGAGGTATTACTGGCTGAAGGACGGTTACACTGTCGAGTGTGTGCAACTCAGGGTATATAATCATAGGGAACGCACCAACCTATCCAGAGCTAATTCATGCTAATTCAACGTCAACACTCCGCCCTACTGGTGATCGATATCCAAAATCGCTTATTACCGGTTATTGCCGACCATGAGCGCGTTTTAGCCCATTGCCTGTGGCTGGTGCGCTTAGCTCAACGTCTTGATGTGCCAATGCTGTTCTCAGAACAGTATCCCCAAGGGTTAGGCCATACCGTAGCGGAACTGCTTGAGCATGCGCCACCGGACGCCGTGATGGAAAAAACCCATTTTAGTTGCGCCGCTGAGCCAAGCTGCATGCAGCGCATGGCCGAGTTGCAGCGCAAACAATGGATTGTCATTGGCACTGAGGCGCATGTGTGTGTATTGCAAACGGCGTTAGGTTTGCATCAGGCCGGTCAACAGGTGTTTGTGGTCGCCGATGCGGTGGCCTCACGCCAGGTGGCTAATCGCGACTTAGCGCTGCAACGCTTGTCCCAAGCGGGCGTTAGCGTTGTCAGTCGGGAAATGGTGGCTTATGAGTGGCTGCACCAAGCCGGTGGGGATGAATTTCGCGCAATCAACCGCGACTTTTTGCGCTAGCCCAGCACATCGTATTTATACAGCGTTACCACGAGGCTCAGTATAAAATAGGCAACTAGCGCCCAGAATAGATTCTGGCGCAACTCGCGCCAATTGCCTTCACCGAGGGCTTTTAGCACTCGGCGACGGGTGGCGGGAATAGTCACTATCGCCACGATAATCAGCACGAACAGCAGTAATAAACGCAGCATACGATCAATTAAACTTGACCCCTCAGTCCATCCGGAGCCATCAGCGTGAATCGGAATTACCTTGATTTTGAAAAACCCATTGCCGAGCTCGAAGCCAAACTGTCTGAACTACGCAAACTCAGCGTGGATGCCGAACTGAATATTAATGAAGAAATGGAGTTATTGGAAACGAAAAGTCGCTCACTCACCGAATCCATTTTCTCCAGTCTCACCCCGTGGCAAATTGCCCAACTTGCCCGCCATCCTGAACGCCCCTACACCTTAGACTATATCGAACGCATCTGCACCGATTTCCATGAATTGCATGGTGATCGTGCCTTTGCCGATGATAAAGCCATCGTCGGCGGCCCGGCACGACTCGATGGCCGTCCGGTCATGATCATCGGGCATCAAAAAGGCCGCGATACGCGGGAACGCCAACAACGCAATTTTGGCATGCCCCGTCCCGAGGGGTATCGTAAAGCCCTGCGTCTGATGCAAATGGCTGAACGGTTCAAGCTCCCCGTGCTGACGTTTATTGACACCCCCGGGGCTTATCCGGGCATTGGGGCTGAGGAACGGGGGCAAAGTGAGGCCATTGCACGCAATTTATTGGAAATGGCTCAGCTTAAAGTGCCGATTATTTGTACCGTTATCGGCGAGGGTGGCTCAGGAGGCGCCTTGGCCATCGGTGTTGGAGATCGGGTATTGATGCTGCAATACAGCACTTATTCGGTGATTTCACCCGAAGGCTGCGCCTCTATCTTGTGGAAAAGTGCTGATAAAGCCCCTGAAGCCGCCGAAATTATGGGTATTACCGCTGAACGCTTACATTCCCTCGCGCTGATTGATACGGTCATCGCCGAGCCATTAGGCGGTGCCCATCGCAATTTTCGCGCGATGGCGGACTCACTCAAAGCGGAGTTGAACACGACCCTCGATACGGTGTGCGCCTTAACGCTGGATGAGTTACAAGCCCAGCGGACGCAGCGTTTGCTGAGCTATGGCGTCTATAAACAAAAATCAGCCTAAACCGCTGGATGCGGATCACATACTGTCATGGTTGGCCGCTCAACCGAGGTTAAAGCGGCTGCTGGTGGCCTATAGCGGTGGCCGAGACTCGCATGTGTTGCTGCACCGGCTGGCCAGTGATCCACGCATTGGCCAGCGTTACCCATTGTACGCGGTGCATGTCCACCACGGATTACAGGCACAGGCTAGCGCTTGGGCGGAACACTGCGCCCAAGTGTGCCACACACTGGGCGTGAAGTTCGGCTGTCTGGCAGTTGACGCCCGACCCCGTGCCGGTGAAAGCGTGGAAGCCGTGGCCCGCACCCGTCGCTATCAAGCCCTGGCTGGCTTATTAGATACCCACAGTGCTGTGCTGACCGCCCATCATCAAGGCGATCAGGCCGAAACGGTGTTGCTCGCCCTGCTGCGCGGCAGCGGCCCGCGTGGTTTAGCCGCGATGCCTATGCGACGGGCCTTAGGCCGAGGCTGGCTGCTGCGTCCTTTGCTGTATTGCCACTCCAGCGAGTTATCCCAGTATGCCGAGCAACAGGGCTTGGTGTGGATTGACGACCCGAGCAATACGGCAATGCGGCATAGCCGTAATGTAGTGCGCCATCAGATCATGCCGCAATTACACACCCATTGGCCGAGTGTGGAAAACACTTTAAGCCGAGTCGCCGCTCATGCGGCTGAAGCCAGTGGCTTATTGGACGAGCTAGCCGCTGCCGATGGGGCTGGCTTAGAGCATCCCGATCACAGTTTGGCCTTACTGCCGCTCCAGCAGCTCAGTCCAGCCCGACAGCGTAATGTGCTGCGGCATTGGTTACAGTCTCGCGGTCTACCCACACCCAGCAGTCAGCAGTTACAGCAAGTGATGACAGCCCTAGTGACTGCGGCGGCTGATCGGCAACCTTGTGTCCGTTGGTCAGGGGTAATCTTACGCCGTTATCAACAGCGCCTTTATGCGCTCAGCCCAGCGTCGCCATTACCCCGCGAGCCCATCCCCTGGCCCGATCCCTATCAACCCTTGGAGTTACCTAATGGCGATTGCATGCAACTGATTGCACAACTCGGTCAGGGTCTCCACCCTCAAGCGTTGCAGAATATTCAAATCCGTCAGCGCCAGGGCGGCGAGCGCTTTCATCCGCAGGGTCGCCCACACAGCCAGTCGCTGAAAAAATTACTCCAAGAAGCGCATATCCCACCGTGGGAACGCCAGTGTTTACCCCTGCTGTATTGCGGCTCACACTTAGCCGCTGTACCCGGTATCGGAGTGGCCGCTGAACTCGCCGTTAACGCTCAGACTACAGGCTGGACACTGGAGTGGCAGCGTGGCCAATCCCCCTAGTCTACGATGTCGGGCAACGCCGCGCTTTTGCCCGACCGTTATTGTACGGTAATCAGCTTGAGTGGCTATATAGACTCGGTGGCCTACTGTAGGCTTGGGCACTTCGCGGTGCATCACTGCGAACCGCAACGCTCACAACCGGTCTAGTAGCCGTAGTAAGCTATACATGCTGAGTGACGACACCCCTGTTACCTGACTGGAGAACATTTCGTGCTGACTATGCCGCGCATCCTGCTCACTATTGGCTTGACCCTGCTGTTGACTGCTGCGGTCAAGGCCGAAGATCACGACATTACCCGCACTTGGGCGCTGGCTGAATTCGGTCAGCCGCTGTATCAAGACGGCATCGACCACTGGCCTTACGCCAACCCCGACGCTCCCAAGGGCGGGTCTATTGTGCTCGGCGCGTTCGGCTCGTTTGATAGCCTGAACACCTATGTGCTGCGCGGGACTTGGGCGGCGGGTATTGGCTTGACTTCGGACAGCCTAATGGTGGGTTCAAGCGATGAACTGGCCAGCGTCTATGGACTGATTGCCGAGTCGGTGGAATACCCCGCCGACAAAAGCTGGATTATTTTTAATCTGCGACCTGAAGCCCGCTATCATGACGGCACGCCGATTGTCGCGGCCGATTTTGAATTCAGTTTTAATGTGATCCGCGAGCATGGCCGCCCCTTTCTACAATCGTTTTACGAAGAGGTAGCATCGGTCGAAGTGCTTGACGATCATCGTCTGAAGTTCCGTTTCACAACCCGCGACACTATGAAACCGCTGATTAAAGTCGCCAGCTTAGCGCCTGAGCCACGCCATTACTGGGCCGAGCGGGATATCTCCCGGACTTTTCTGGAACCGCCGTTGAGCAGCGGGCCGTATCGGATTGCCAGTCTGGATGCTGGCCGCTCGATCACTTACGAACGGGTTGAGGATTACTGGGCGGCGGATTTACCCGTCAATCGCGGCCTGCATAATTTTGCCCGCATCCGCTATGACTATTACCGCGATATGGAAGTCATGTTTGAAGCGTTTAAAGCCGGTGAGATTGATTATCGAATGGAAAACAGTGCGCGCCGCTGGGCTACCGGTTATAACCTGCCCCAAGTTGATCGCGGCCAAATCATTATCGAAACCCTGCCCGACCATGCCCCGCAAGGCATCCAAGCGTTCTTTTTCAATCTGCGCCGTTCTCAATTTGACGATGTGCGTACCCGTGAAGCGCTAGGCTTGTTGTTCGATTTTGAAGCCATACAACGCACCGTGCTGCACGGCCAATATGTGCGCACGAACAGCTACTTCCCCAATTCCGATTTTGGGGTCGGCGGACAACCCCCAAGCGAGCAAGAACTGGCTATTCTGGAACCTTTTCGCGAGCAACTACCCGCCGAAGTCTTCACCGATGCTTTTGAGCCACCGCGTACCGACGGCAGCGGTCAAATCCGCGACCAAATGCGCCAAGCGTTGCAACTGCTCGGCGAGGCCGGCTGGCAACTCCAGGACGGACGACTGCTGCGCAATGGCCGGCAGATGGCGATTGAGTTTTTGATTGTATCGGCTGACTCTGAGCGGGTGATTGCGCCTTTTATTAGCAATTTACGTCGAATTGGTGTCAATGCGTCCATTCGTCAGGTCGATTCAGCACAATACGAGCGCCGCATCGACGAGCGCGATTTTGACATCATTACCGTGCGCTTGAATTTCTTCCCGCCGCCCGGCCCCGAACTGCGCTCGTATTACGGATCAATGGCCGCCGATGTCGAAGGTTCAGCCAATATGGCCGGGATTCAACACCCGGTGGTCGATGAGTTGATCGAGCAAATTATCCATGCTCAGGACCTGGACACGCTGAAAGCCACCAGCCGCGCCTTGGATCGGGTTTTGCTATGGCAGCATTATGTGATTCCGCAGTTCTATAATGACGCTTTCCGTATTGCCTATTGGAATCGCTTTGACCGTCCCGACACCCTACCCCGCTACGGCACGGGTTTTCCAACCACTTGGTGGCTGGATTCGGACAAAGCCGGAGCCTTATCACTGCGCCGCTGATGACCGGGATGACGATCACTATCCCAACGGAGCGCTGGACAAAACCACAGCGTAGGTTGGGTTGCCGTATTTTGGGTAACCCAACACGCACCCGTGGACGCTGATGTACGCTTATATTGTTCGACGACTGTTGCTCATCATCCCGACACTGCTGGGGATTATGGTGATCAATTTCATCGTGGTGCAATTTGCTCCCGGTGGCCCGATTGAAACGCTGTTGGCACAGATGCAGGGCACAGCGGTGGATGCCACGGCCCGTTTTGCCGGCGATGCTGGGGAGTTTGCTGCCAGTGAGGACGGGCGCAGTGCGTATCGGGGCGCTCAAGGGTTACATCCTGAAATTATTGAACAACTGGAACGGCAGTTTGGATTCGATAAACCGGTGCATGAGCGGTTTTTCACCATGCTGTGGAATTATATCCGCTTCGATTTTGGTTACAGCTATTTCCGCGATCAAAAGGTCATCGATTTGGTCTTGGATAAAATGCCGGTATCCATTTCACTCGGATTATGGACGACCCTATTGGTATATCTGATTTCCATCCCTCTGGGCATTCGTAAAGCGGTTAAAGACGGCCCGCGGTTTGATGTGTGGACCAGCGGTGCCGTGGTGATTGGCTATGCCATTCCCAGCTTTTTATTTGCCATTTTATTGATTATTTTATTTGCGGGTGGCCGGTATTTTGATCTCTTTCCCCTGCGCGGACTGGTCTCACCGGACTGGGCGGATTTATCCTGGCCGATGCGGATTTTAGATTATTTATGGCATATCCCCCTGCCGGTCATGGCCATGGTCATCAGCGGGTTTGCCAGTTTAAC
>PWUP01000018.1 GCA_003562535.1 Gammaproteobacteria bacterium
CAACTCGTCGCTAAAGGCTTTACATTCCGTGAGATCGCCGCCACGCTCACTATATCTGCCCACACTGTCGCTGCGCACATCAAGCAGATTTATCGTAAGCTTGCCGTACACTCGCGCAGTGAGGCCGTGTATGAGGCAGTGAATCTCGGCCTGTTGAATTTTGACGATTTAGCCCTACATCGGGATGGGGGATGATGTCAGGTGCGTTATCAACATCAGTCCAGTGTTTCCAAACAGGACAGCGCGTAGCTCCGAATAGCGTAGCGTATTCGGAGAAATGAGGCTTCCATGAATGAGACTTGCAGATGTACGATTACGCTGCGCTAATCGTACCTACACGTTGTCAACATCAGTCCGGTAATCAAGGTAAATATAGCAACTATCTGAGTGACTGTGCTTAACTTTATCCTGGTGTTTCCAAACAGGACAGCCGTGCTCTTCGCAAGCCAGCCTCTGTCAGTGATTGCTGCACACCGTAGCCGATGGGCTTATGGCTGGGACACAGCACGGTAGGGGGCCAGTTACCCCCTGAAGGCATTCCACGCATTCGTAAGGGCTGTGGCCGAGATAAGGGCTGTACCCGAGAACAATAGGGCTGGACGTGGCTAATGATTCTGCCTGCGATATATAGACGCAATCCGCGAGGGGCACCCACCCATTCTGTATACACCGGGTTGGTAACCATGAGACTATCAGCAGTAGCCAAGCTATGCCCGGCTACCGCAACTGCGCCCAAGCAACTCAGCACAGCAATTTTGGTAAGAGTGTTCATAGACAAAATCAAATTTCAGAGAAACGGTCAACTGGGTCGGGTGTACCGATAACAGCGGTCGCGTCCCGAACGCACTTGCTTGGAAAAACCGGGGGCGCAACTGGCCTCACCGTCGGGGCCTACGGGAGGCACGCAACGGTCTCTATTACCCATAGCATCCACCCTGAGCTGCATGCCTACTGGACAACCGGCATCTTGACCCCGAATCCGGCAACGCACCCGTTCCGGTGGATTACCCTGGGTCTCTAGAGTACCGTTTCCGCACCCGAACCAGGCGTGCGCGGCCTCAAAGGGCACCATGGTCAAACCCGTTGTTACCACCAAAAATATTAATGCCGTGAAGGCACCGGCTAATACACCAGGAACTAAAGATCGCCCTGTTTTCATCGTTGACACCTCAATCTTGAAGTAGCAAAACATGGGCTGCCAGTCTGGCGCAATCCAATTGAACAGACCATCCCATAATCAGGGTAAATGCAAGGTTTTTCTATCCCCTATTCAGGGGGGGCTAGTCTGAGGCAAACACAACCGGACACATACCCCGGTATCACTACTATCAATGGTTAATACGCCGCCGATACTTTGGGCACGCCAGCGCATATTGTCTAAGCCTCGACCGCTGTGCCGCGCAGGGGCAAAACCGCCGCCATCATCAGTAATCTCCAGATAGGCGCGCTGCTGCGTGTCAAGACCTGTGCGAATTGTCAGGGTATGCGCCCCTGAATATTTGATGGCATTGCTCACAGCTTCTTGCAGAATACGCAACACTTGCAGCACTTTGGTCGGGCCAAAATCGGGTAATGGCGGCACGTTGTCAATCTGCCAGTTCAGTTCAATACCCGTACCCGCCAGCTTCCGGTCTAATCGATCCCGATACATACCCAGTAACAAACCCAAATCGTCATCTACCGGATCGAGCGAGTCGATCATTAAGCGCAAATCATCCAAGCCATCATGTAAAGCGCGGACAATATCGGCTTGATTGGCGGTGCCACTTTCCGCCAAGGCCAAGGTGGCCACCAGATGGCCACCCACACCGTCGTGCATATCGCGCATAATGCGCTGGCGCTCTTCGGCCAGCAGACGATCCCGTTCCAGCTTGCGTAACCGCTGATAATTGGCTTCCAGTTCAAGGGTTTTGTCCGCAATGCGTTGCTCTAAAACGCGATTCAACTGTTCCACTTCGCGCCGCGCCGTGACCAAATCGGTCATCAATATCCAGCCAAAGCAAAACAGCGGTACGGGAGCGGCATACTGCAGAAACACCCCCTCGCCCCGCTGGCCGACTATGCCTGACATAGCCAGCCAATCACGCAAGGCCAGTACCATGATGATTAAGCCGCTGATCATCAATAGCAGATCCATCCACCGGCGGCGATGCCAAAACGCCCAGATTATCAGCATGGAAGGATATAAGCCCACGGCCAGCAGACTGGAATCCCAAATGAACACGGCAAACGGGTAAAACAGCGGTTCGGGCACAATCAACAAGCCGATAGAGCCACAGATTCCAAAGACAAACAGCCCCCGCTCTATTCTAGTGCGGTGTAAATTCAGGTAACGGTGGATAAACACAATCAAAAAAATCGCAAACCAGCCTAGCGCCATATAAATCATGGCATCCCAGTATCGGGTAGCGAAAGGGATAGTTTGTACAATCAAGTTACTGGAATGCACTGCCCAACATAAACAGGTCAGGGCATACCAGCCGTATACCGAATCTTGAGGGCGCTGTAACCACAATTGCCCTATGGCAAATCCAGTCAACAGTAAACCGCTGATAATCAGTTTAACGAGGGTGTTGCGTAGAAAATAATCCTGTTCGAACACAGGACGCAGATCGCTGGCCGGCCCCAGATGCAGTGGTCCCAGCCAGCCACGCAGCGCTGGATCGGTTTGCAGACGCACTTGCAGCAGGTTATCACCTGAGTGCAAGATGCCGTTAGGTATCGAAAAATACAGAGGACGATGCCACATTCTTGGTGCAGGTGTAGAGAATGCCCCGCCCTCGCCCAGCAGTTCGCCATTGAGGTAAACCGCTGCATTCATATTCACCGTCGGCAAATAAATACCCCATAAACGATTAGGGGGGACATCTAAGTCCAGCACCACGCTGTACCAAGCCATGTCTGCTGCTGGAGTCTGCCGCGACCAATCATGGGGTAGAGTCACCGGCAGGCCCAGAGGCACTGAGTAGGGATCGGGTTGATCGCTGAACACCACCTGCATGGCGGTGATGGCAAGCTGGGTTTGCGGCAGGCGTTGTGCGTAGCTGTAGTTTAGTGCCAACCAGCCCAGAGCTAGCGGTATGCTGAGCGCCAACAGCAACACTATGCCCGTCCGCGATGCCAGCTCCGCCTGTTGCGAACCCATGGTTATCAACCATTCTGATGATCAATCAATACTGCGGACAGTTTTCAGTCAGGGCTCAACGACGAGTGGTGTTCCACGATCTTCCAATCGTTCTCCGTCCATTGATAGACAAATGTATAGCGGGCTTTTGCTGTGACCCGTTCGTTGTCTTTGCTGTCGATGTTGAAACTGTAGATTCCGGAGTTGACGGCAACCTCACCCAGCAGTCTTGTATGGGGTTCGACGGCCGTACCGACAGGATGCTTCGGTAGAAACTCCTTTTCAAAGTAATCTCTTATCTTTTGATGGCCTTTTTTGACGTCGCCCTTGAGCGTCGAAAGCAAAATCGCGTCTTGCGCATAGAGTGTCGTTACTTGAGCCGAGTCGCCAGTCTTCAAGGCGGTGAACCAGCGATCGAGTTGCTTTTCGACGTCTTCGATGGTGTTGCTCATAGCATGGGGTCTCCGGGTTTCGAGTTTGCAAACGTGTTGTTTGTGCAGCCGAACGATTAGACTAATCGGCCACCGTGAAGCGTAGCGGAAAATCCGTCCATGTCTAGTATATTATTGGTTAGCGACTGATTTTTGTGAATTTGCTCGCCCATTCAACCATATATCGGCTGATCGAACAACGGCAGGGGGTACCTTGGAGATGCGCCGCTAAGGGGTCATGCGGCGCTATGGTCGGTATCGGTGGTGGTGGTGAGTGTCAACGGTTAACTGGGATTAGTACTCGACCAGCAGGTCTTCGT
The DNA here is from genome assembly GCA_003562535.1 of Gammaproteobacteria bacterium. Taxonomy (GTDB): domain Bacteria; phylum Pseudomonadota; class Gammaproteobacteria; order Competibacterales; family Competibacteraceae; genus SKOM01. The sequence continues at coordinate 3,876 of PWUP01000018.1, forward strand.
CACGCAGGATCAACTGACAGGCTAAACGCCATGGGGTCGTGACCACATCCTCAACCCGCATACGCTCGACTTCGTCAGCCGTAACTTTTTTGTGTTCGCGCAGCACAATCAATTCCTTGTCGGTTAATCGGCTGGCCATGGTCTCAGTTCGGGTGCCCTGACGTGCTAAGGGAGTAACTTTGACCATACAGGTCGCGCATTCGCCATCCTGGCAGGAAAAATCAATCGGGATATGATTTTCCTTGGCGATTTTTAAAATGGTTTGGGTATGTGAACCGGCCACCGCATACACAGTTTTGTCGCGGTGGATCGGACTGGAGAAGGTAATATTAGGCATAACAACGCTCCACAGTGAATAACGACTTGGCAAGCGGGTTGCTCAAGTCAGCGGGGATCTCGATGGGTTCGAGAACACAATCATAGATTTGGAATCTCAAGCGGCACATCCGACCGTTCCAGGGGCGGGCAAATCGAGCTTGCCGGCAGCCGCCATTTCGGCATATACGGCTCGCAAAGCGCGATGAATCGGTTGCATGGCGTATTCACCATTGGGCTGAATACCGGCACGCTCCAAATCGGCCCAAGGCTCAAAGCCGACTTTGCTGGCCAACAGCACCTCAACTCCCTCCAGCGCGTGAATGATACGGTCGATCACGGCTTCACCGTCGCCGCAGCTTGACGGGCCACTGCAATACGCTGGGCATTGCCGCCGACCCAGCAGCCGCTGGCCGCTAGCATTGACCTCATAGACCAGAAATTCCTCAGCGCGACCGAAATGTTGGTTAATCAGCCCTTCGCCGCGAGTGGCTACAGCCACCCGCAGGCTGCGGGTGGTCGCGGACGCCGCTGAGTGGCCGGAACAGGATTTAACAGCGCGTTGCTGTTTAAGCTTAGCGTTGATCTCGGCACGTACCCGGATACGCTCAGCCATGGCGGCGGCATAGTCGATGTCAAGATCAGCAATCTTGTCGAGGGTAAACTCCTCGCGGCGATCTTCACCCAACATACCGACGGCATCGGCGCGACACTGATGGCAGTGGCGCATCATGGCCATATTGCCCGAGCATTCGTCCTGTAGCGTTTGCAATTCCAAGGCAGTGGGTTCGCGCTGGCCGTTAAGGCCGTAATAGGTACCGTGTTCGGCGCGGGCAATCAGCGGCATGACATTGTGCAGGAAGGCGCCCTTGGCTTTGACAAACTTAGAAACCTGTTTGAGATGTTGGTCGTTGATCCCAGGAATCATCACCGAGTTGACTTTGACCAAAACACCGCGAGCGATCAGCATATCTAGCCCTTTTTGCTGCTGCTCGATTAGGATTTGTGCGCCCTCTCGTCCATGAACTCGCTCCCCATTCCAGACAATCCACGGATAAATCTGTGCTCCGATATCTGGATCGAGGCAGTTGATGGTGATAGTGACATGATCAATAGTGTATTGCGTCAGTTCATCGACCCACTCGGGCAGGGCTAAGCCATTGGTTGAGACACAGAGTTTAATGTCCGGTGCTTTTTCAGCCAACTGACGGAAGGTGGCAAACGTGCGTTCGGGATTCGCCAAGGGATCGCCGGGGCCGGCAATGCCCAGCACCGTCATCTGCGGAATAGCGGCTGCTACTGCCAAAGTTTTTTGCACTGCCTGCTCGGGAGTCATCACTTCCGAGACGACACCAGGACGGGATTCGTTAGAGCAGTCGTATTTGCGGTTGCAGTAATGACATTGAATATTGCAGCGCGGAGCCACTGCAACATGCATGCGGGCAAAATGATGATGAGCCTGCTCGGAATAGCAGGGGTGATCTTGTACCTTGGCTCGGATAGATGGGGGCAGGTGCGCCAGCCCATCGTCTAGTGACGCAGACTGACACGCGCTCTGTAGAGCACAACCCTGTGCAGCAGCAGACGCACCCTTTCTGATTACCGGCAATTGCATCATTAATCCTCTCAAGCTGACCGACAGTCCCCAATAGCGAGGCAAGTATTTACTTCAAGAGTTATGAGCAAACCTCATGCCAGCGAGCAGAAAAAAATTAAACCTATTTTAATTAAAAGAGTTAGCAAGATTTTGCAGCGGGTATTGTCGTAGAGATCACATCAACGGGTGTGCGGCTCCAGACAAATCCACGAAGACGACGCTACACTGCGCAGTTTAAATCTGGCGCATTTTGATGTTCAGGGTTTGCACTCGGTAGGCAATTTGCCGTGGGGTCATATTCAACAAGCGCGCTGCCTTGGCTTGCACCCAACCGGCCTGTTCTAGTGCCGCAATCACCCGTTCGCGTTCGTCGAGTTCGGGGTCATCCAGATCCACGCTGTTATGGCTACTCCGTTGCGGAGTCACTCGCTCCTCGATGCCCCCAAGCACCATCAAATCTCGGTCGATGCGCCCATCTTCGCTCATCACCGCAGCACGCTCGATACAGTTTTCCAATTCACGGACATTCCCAGGCCATTCTTGATGCAGCAAAATCCGCAAAGCACTGTCGGTGATCTGCAAGGGACGGCCTTGCACTGCGGCAATCTTATTGAGCAGATAGCGGGCAATTTCCGGGATATCCTCGCTGCGCTCGCGCAGTGGCGGCAGTTGAATCGACATGACATTGAGACGGTAATACAGATCCTCACGAAATCGACCGCTTTCCACTTCAAGTTCCAGATCGACGTTAGTGGCGGCAATCACTCTGACATCGACTTTCAGGGTGCGAGTGCCACCAACCCGCTCGAATTCGCCTTCCTGTAAGACTCTCAGTAGCTTAGCTTGAAACGCTGGCGAGATTTCACCGATCTCATCGAGAAACAAGGTACCGCCATCGGCCATTTCAAAACGGCCTTTGCGCTGCGCTAACGCCCCCGTAAACGCCCCTTTTTCGTGGCCAAACAAATCCGATTCCAGCAGATTTTTCGGTAAAGCGGCGCAGTTGAGTTTAATAAACGGACCAGCGGCTCGCGGTGATTGATAGTGAATCGACTCAGCAATGAGTTCTTTGCCGGTGCCGGTTTCACCGCGCACTAATACCGTGGTCTTCCACTTAGCTACTTGGCGAATTTGCTGGAAAACCCGTTGCATCTTAGGCGTATGCCCGACGATAAACGGGGGAGCACTTTCATCGCTGTTACTGCGATATGAACGCTCGGTTTTTTCAACCATTGCCCGCTGCGGTGTGCCCGTGCTGGTGATGCCGCTCACTTTTTGCGCAATCAGATTCGCCACAATGGTGCCAATACGGGCGTAATCGGCAAGGTGCATGGGGTTACTGTGCTGTGGTTGTAGGGCTAACAGGCCGACTGAACGATGATCGCACTGAATAGGCACCCCAATGAACGCTGCATCGCTCAGAAATATCTCCGACTGGTGGACATAATGGGGATCATCCATCAGACGTTCAATCACAATGGAACGGTTGCCCTGTAACACCCGCCCTACCATACTGTGCTTGGCATACCCATCGGCATCGGGTAACGGCGAACAGGCGTCCATCCCATGCACAACATGGAATCCGTGTGGCAGTCCTGGCGTGGCCGGTAAGTACACCAACGCACGGCTCATACCATAGTGTTCAGCCAATACACGCAGCACGGTCGCCACAGTCTGGTCAAAGGCCAGCGAACGCGACATGACCCGGCTGACGCTGTATAACGCATCTAATGCGGTTTCCAGTCTGATCTCAGGCGTACTGGCTTCAGAAGAACTCATTCCACAGCCTCCGGCTTCTTGGGCAGTGGGTGATTATGGGGAAAACTTAAGCGTAGCCGACAACCGTTGGTGTACTCCGGGTCGATCTCCAGCATACCCCTATGGCGGCTGACGACATCCTGAGCCACGGATAAACCCATACCGCGAGCGCCTTTGCAATCGTTTTTGGTGGAGAAAAACGGTTCAAACACCTTGAAACGCAGCGTTTCGGGAATGCCAGGGCCGGTGTCACTGATTTCCGCTTCGATTCGCCCGCCGCGCGCTGAGGTGCCTAGATACAGATTGCGTTCGCGCCAGCCACTGGTGTTCATCGCTTCGACGGCGTTGCGGATCAATTGCCGAAACACTATGCGTAGGGCGCTGGGATCGCCTTGCAATGAAGGCAAAATCAGCGCTGGACACCAATCCACCGTCACTCCGGCCGCGAGAAAGGTCTCAGTCTCCAGCATCAATACATCGCGGATGAGTTCGTTGAGATTAACCGGCCCAACCGGTGCTGATAATTCGGTCGGTATGGCCGCTTGCAGGGTGGCAATCGCCCGCTCGCCAGCGTCCTGGGCCTCGACCAGCGCATGCACCAGCGGATCGCTGGCCGCCGTTGCACCCACGCGGCGGCGTTGCAGCCGGGTGGCAGCGGCAATTAAATTAATCGGGCCTTGCAGTTGAAAAATCGCACCGGAGAGCGCCTCTCTAACCGTTTGATTATATTCGTTCTCAGACAGACGCTCACGCATCAAAGCCAAACCCAAGGCTTCCTGTTGGTGTTTGGATCCGCTGATATCATGCATCAGCAATAGTTGATAAACGGATTTCGCGTTCTGGTGAAACGCATCAATCGCTGTTGGATGTTCTTCGAACCAAGCCACTGAGCAGGAGTACCAACGTGGTTCGGCCCCCGTGCGTTCGAAACGCAATTCATTGTTCAGCAACGGTCGCCGCCGCGCCGCTGCCACATCAAACCCTTCGCCTAGATTGTCGCGTAGGATCGCCAGCACGGCATGTGCTGGCTCCTTGAGCTTTAGATCTTTGACCAAGTACTGATAAGCCGGATTATCCAGTATCACCTTGCCCTCACTGTCGAGCAGGGCGACCGCCATAGGCGCTACCGAAACCACGGATTCAATCAATTGCTTGTGGTAAGCCAGCAGACAAGACTGTTTATATTCCTTGGTCACATCGCGGTGCATACCTAAAAAATGGGTGGCATCGGATTCGCCTGCAGCGGATGTGACTGGGGTTACGGTCAACTCAGCGATATAGGGTGTGCCGTCTTTGCGCCGATTTAACAAGCGGCCAGTCCAATCGCGTCCGGCACTCAGATTAGCCCACAGCTCCTGATAGACGGCCTTGGGTGTGGTTTTGTACGACAACACTGATTGGTTACGCCCAATCACATCGTCAGCCGAGTAGCCCGTCATGGTAGTGAACGCACGGTTGACATAAACGATGCGCGCTGCCGTGTCAGTGATGGCAATAGCAATCGCTGATTGGTCCACAGCGTTTTGGAACAGCGCTTCGGCCAGTTGCAGGGGGGGGGCGGTACACGCCATAGCAATCCTCACGATATCGAGTTCATAAAGAAAAATTTAGCAAACCTTGTGCCAGCATCGCTGAGTAGGTCGTGCCCCGGACATGCCCGACCGCCCGTTGCACGGCTAGGATGTCGGGCAACGCTGCGCTTTTGTCCGGTAATCCGCTTGAATGACTATACCTCCGCCCGGCTGTGTAGTAATTACGACATCCAGCGCAGAGATGGTGGAATTCATACAGTGGATTGCTTGCCCACAGTGAGATTTGCTCAATTAAATCGTTGATTTTTAAATTATCGATCAATTGGCACGGCTTCTGCTGTTCTCGGTCACAGCGCACTGCGATGGAGATTGATTCGATGCATGAGTGGCTGATGCTGTTATTAGGGACGGCCCTAGTAAACAATGTGGTGTTGGTTAAATTTTTGGGTTTATGCCCATTTATGGGCGTGTCGCGCACCATCGATAGTGCTGTCGGCATGGGTTTGGCCACCACATTTGTGCTCACCCTGACCAGTGCGTTGAGCTGGATGCTGGAACACTGGCTGCTGCTGCCACTGGATCTGGGGTATTTGCGCATACTCAGCTTTATTTTGGTGATTGCCGCCACGGTGCAGTTTGTCGAGATGGCGATCAAAAAGAACGCCCCCGATCTTTACCAAGTGCTGGGCATTTATCTGCCGCTGATCACCACGAATTGCGCGGTACTCGGTGTGGCGCTGCTCAATATCATGCAAGGTTCCGGTTTTGTCACCAGTGTGCTGTTTGGGCTGGGTTCGGCGCTCGGGTTTACCTTGGTCTTGATTTTATTCGCCGGTCTGCGCGAACGCCTGGCACTGGCTCAAGTACCGGCAGCTTTTGCCGGAGCACCCATTGGTTTTATCACCGCCGGTTTGCTGGCATTAGCCTTTATGGGGTTTGCCGGTCTTTCCCACTACTAGCCGCTCATTTTCAGGAGTCGATTATGCTTAGTGCAAC